>NZ_CATMPS010000020.1:0-51376 GCF_950073225.1 uncultured Oscillibacter sp. | reverse complement strand
CGCCGCCGCGGCCCCCGCTCCGGCCCCCGCCGCCGCCGCTCCCGCCGGAGGCGAGCAGGTCACAAGCCCCATGCCCGGCACCATCCTGGACGTGAAGGTCAGCCAGGGCGCTTCCGTGAAGAAGGGCGACGTGCTGATGATTTTGGAGGCCATGAAGATGGAAAACGAAATCATGTGCCCCTGCGACGGCAAGGTGGCCTCCATCAACGCCGCCAAGGGCGCGGCGGTGGAGTCCGGCACGCTGCTGTGCGTCATCCAGTAAGGCGCTGGAGGGACTGGAATGGAAGCTATACTGGATTTTGTAAACAGCTCGGGATTCGCGCTGTTTGCCCAGGGGGACAACTGGAAGTGCCTGGTGATGCTCCTCATCGCGTGCGGCCTTCTCTACCTGGGTATCGTCAAGAAGTTTGAGCCCCTGCTGCTGGTGCCCATCGCCTTCGGCATGCTCATCACCAACCTCCCCGGCGCGAACATGTATCACGAGATTTTCTTCGCCGGGGGGCACATCCACTGGGACCTCATCGGCGGGACCCCCGTCACAGCGGAGTTCCTGGCGGAGCTGGCGGCGGCGGACGTCTCGGACGCCGTGCTTGCAACAGCCACGGTGGGCCAGTCCATCACACCGGGCCTGGTAGACATCCTGTATCTGGGCGTCAAGCTGGGCATTTACCCCTGTCTGATCTTCATGGGCGTGGGCGCCATGACGGACTTCGGTCCCCTGATTGCCAACCCCAAGAGCCTGCTCCTGGGCGCGGCCGCCCAGCTGGGCATCTTCGTCACCTTCGTGGGCTGCCGGATGTCTGGGCTCTTCACCTCTGCTGAGGCCGGTTCCATCGGCATCATCGGCGGCGCGGACGGCCCCACGGCCATCTTCGTCTCCACCCTGCTGGCCCCCCAGCTGCTGGGTCCCATTGCAGTGGCGGCGTACAGCTACATGGCCCTGGTGCCCGTCATCCAGCCCCCCATTATGCGGCTTTTGACTACAGAGGAAGAGCGCAAGATCGTCATGAAGCCCCTTCGGGAGGTCTCCAAGAAGGAAAAGATCATCTTCCCCATCATGGTTGCCATCTTCGTGGCCTTGCTGGTGCCCTCCGCCGCTCCCCTGATTGCCTGCCTGATGCTGGGCAACCTCTTCAAGGAGTGCGGCGTGGTGGAGCGCCTGAGCAAGACGGTGCAGAACGAGCTCATCAACATCGTCACCATCTTCCTGGGCGTGTCCGTGGGCGCTACCGCCACGGGCCGGACCTTCCTGAGCCTCCAGACCATCGCCATCATGCTGATGGGCATCGTGGCCTTCGGCTTCGGCACCGCCGGCGGCGTGGTTCTGGCCAAGATCATGAACCTGTTCCTGAAAGAAAAGATCAATCCCCTCATCGGCTCCGCCGGCGTGTCCGCCGTGCCCATGGCCGCCCGGGTCTCCCAGGTGGAGGGCCAGAAGGCCAATCCCAGCAACTTCCTGCTGATGCACGCCATGGGCCCCAACGTGGCCGGCGTCATCGGCTCCGCCATCGCCGCGGGCGTGATGATCTCCCTGTTCGGCTGATAGATAGGAGGTATTGTAATGGCTATGGAATTTTTGTCTAAGAAGCCCCTGTATATCACCGACACCATCCTCCGGGACGCTCACCAGTCCCAGGCGGCCACCCGGATGCGGGTGGAGGACATGCTCCCCGCCTGTGAGGTGCTGGACTCCATCGGCTACTGGTCTTTGGAGTGCTGGGGCGGCGCGACGTTCGACTCGTGCATGCGCTTTCTTAACGAGGACCCCTGGGAGCGTCTGCGGAAGCTCCGCAAGGCTCTGCCCAACACGAAGCTCCAGATGCTCTTCCGGGGCCAGAACATCCTGGGCTACAAGCACTACGCCGACGATGTGGTGGACGCCTTCTGCCGCAAGTCCATTGAAAACGGCATCGACATCATCCGGATTTTCGACGCGCTGAACGACGTGCGGAACCTGGAACAGGCCATCAAATCCACCAAGAAATACGGCGGCATGGTAGAGGCTACCCTCAGCTACACCATCTCCCCCATTCACAATGAGGAGTACTTCGTCAAGCTGGCCCTGGAGCTGGAGCAGATGGGCGCGGACGTAATCTGCGTCAAGGACATGGCGAACCTGCTTTTGCCCATGGACGCCTATTCCCTGGTGAAGAAGCTGAAGGAAACCGTGAAAATCCCCATCCACCTCCACACCCACAACACCACCGGCACCGGCGACATGGTGTATCTCATGGCGGCCTACGCCGGAGTGGATATTGTGGACACGGCCCTGAGCCCCCTGGCCAACGGCACGGCCCAGCCCGCCACGGAGTCTTTGGTGGCCACCCTCCAGGGCACCGTCCGGGACACCAAGCTGGACCTGAACAAAATGAGCGAGGCCGCCGCCCACTTCCGCAAGGTCGCCCAGAAGCTCAAGGAGCAGGGCAGCCTGGACCCGAAGGTGCTGAACGTGGACACCAACACCCTCCTCTATCAGGTGCCCGGCGGCATGCTCTCCAACCTGATTTCTCAGCTGAAGCAGGCGAACAAGGAGGAGAAGTACTACGACGTGCTGGCGGAGATTCCCCGGGTCCGCAAGGACTTCGGCTATCCCCCGCTGGTCACCCCCACCAGCCAGATCGTGGGCACCCAGGCCGTCATGAACGTGGTGGTGGGCAAGTACAAGACCTTCCCCAAGGAGTCCAAGGGCCTCCTCCGGGGCGAGTACGGCCAGGTTCCCGGCGAAGTCAACGAGGAAGTCCGGGCCTTGGCGGGCATCAAGCCCGAGGACGTGATCACCTGCCGCCCGGCGGACCAGCTCCAGCCGGAGGTGGAGAAGTACCGGGAGGAGTTCAAGGACATCGCCAAGAGCGACGAGGACGTGCTGTCCCTGGCGCTGTTCCCCCAGGTGGCTCCCAAGTTCCTGGCCTGGCGGGATGGTCCCCATGACGAGCCCGCCGCTGCGCCTGCGGCTCCGAAGGCCGCCCCGGCGGACCCCAACGCCGTGCGGGAGCTGTTTGTGGAGTTCAAAGGCTGATTCGTTTTGATGAAAAGAGGACGGTATCGAAAGATACCGTCCTCTTTTTACAAGCCGTCGAACTCATAATTATCGGCGCTCAGCTCCAGCGTCTCCAGGACCTCCCCGTCCCCGCCGTACAGCGTCACCTTTACCGGGAGGTCTACGTGAATGATACCGTAGCCGTCCTCTCCCTTGCTGTAGAAGCGGTACCACTGGCTTGCCAGAGAGGTCAGGCTGGTGTAATCATGCCTGTAGTCCCCCTCCTCCCGGTAGCGGAAGGAGAACACCTTGTCGTTTACTTTCTCCCCCTGGTAGGCGTAGGTCCTCTGCTCCCCGAAGGTGGTCTCACATTCCTCCGTCTCCGGGTCGTGGACCTGGGTGGTCCGCTCCAGCGTGACCTCCGCCGTGGCGGAGGCCGCGTCCTCAAAGGCGCCCGCCACGTACAGTGTTCCGTCGATTGCCGTGCAAAAGGACCCCCGGCCCATTTTCAGATACCGGTACCGCTCCGGCCAGACCCCTAAAAGGTGGCGGCTGGAGCTTGTGCAGACGTAGGTATCCCCGGTGTGAGCCAGCAGATAAGTGGTGTGCCAGGGGAAAAAATCGCTGCTGTAGCGCCGGGACTTCCGCTCCACCACCAGGGGCTCCAGGTCGGAGAGGAAGTACTGCCGCTCCACCCGGTCCAGCATCCCCTGGACGGTGTAAGGCGGAAAGCCCAGCAGGGCGTACAGCAACGTCCCCAGCAGGGCGCACAGGGCCAGATTCCGGGCCGTCTTCTGCCCGCGGTTCAGTTTCATGGCTCCGCCTCCCATTCCACCCGCAGGGTCCAGTCCTGGCCGGAGAGGGGGTAGGAGATCTCCGCCCAACGGGGCGGGCCGTCCAGCGTCAGCCGCACCGTCTGGCGGAAGCGGGTCCAGCCGGAGGACGTCCCTTTGCCGACGAGGTTCCAGCAGCGGCTCTCCGGCCAGGTCCGGGCGATCTCGTCATATCGGAAGCGGGACAGCTCCCCCCGGTCGTCCCGCCAGGTAAACTGCCAGGGCCACACGCCGCCCAGCGCCGCCAGCGGGTCCCGCATCTTCATCCACAGGCGGACCTCCGCCATGGTATGGCCGTCCTCCTCCGTCACGTCCCCCGGCGCGGCGTAGAGGGTCCCGTGCTCCAGCTCCACGCTTACGGCGGAGGCCGGGGGCTCCTCCCAGTTCCACTCGGCCTGGGTCCGGTAAAGCAGGTTCTTCCCTCCGCTGTTCTGCAGCGCCGCCGCCAGGGTCAGCAGCACCAGGGCCAGGAGCAGCGTCCGGCTGGCCTTCCACAGCCACCCCAGCCAGGGCTTATGTACCCGGTCCAGGGCCCGGCCCACCTCCTGGGCGTCCCCCATGGCCTCCAGGGCCCGCTCCGCCGCCAGCGCCGGGTCCCGGCCCAGGCGCAGGAGGTCCTTTACGTGGTCGTCGTAGTGAACCCGGAGCTCCTGGGCGATGGCCTTCCGGTCCGGCTGGAAACGGACCTGCTCACACACGGTGTCCACCCAGATTTTAAACGCGTCTCTCATAGCGCCCCTCCTCACGCCGGGGAGGCGCTGTTGACCACCGCGTCCACCTGTTCCCGGAAGGTCGCCCACTCCTCCTTCCGGGCGTCCAGGGCCCGGCCGCCCTTCCGGGTGATGCGGTAGTACTTCCTTGTCCGGCCCTCCGGGGACTTCTTTTCCCGGACGCTGACCAGCCCCTCCGCCTCCAGGCCGTGAAGGATGGGATAGAGGGTCCCCTCCTTCAGGTCGAAGACGTGGTTGGACCGCCGGGCCAGCTCGGTGATCATCTGGTAGCCGTACATCTCCTCCCCCGAAAGCAAAGAGAGGACCAGCAGCGTCGTGCTGCCGCTCATCAGGCTCTTGTCGATTTTCATGGTGCGCCTCCTTTCAAAATGCCTCGGTCATCTATGGTTAGTATACATAGATGACCGAGGTTTGTCAAGCGCCAAACGGCGCGCCCCCCGCGCCATTCCGCCCTGGAGATCAGGAAAGGGCGGACACAGCGGTCCGCCCCGGGGAAAATACCTCTTTTCAAGTATAGGACCGTTCCACCCGGACCTTGGCCTGGAAGCCGCTGTCCAGCACCTGGACGGCGCTTTGGATCTTCTCCTCCACCTCCTGGTCCGTGAGGCGGAAGTCGAAGGGCACCGCCGCGTCGAAAATCACATGGGCGTGCCCCTTCCGGGGCACCACCCTGAAGTCGTGAATGGTGATGTCCCCGTCGATGCACCGGACCAAGGCCTCCACCCGCTTGCGGGTCTCCTGGGTGACGCCGTCGTCGGTGCACACCGGGTCCATGTGAATTACCGCCTCGCAGCCCAGGCGCTCCCGGAGCTCCCGCTCCACATGGTCAATGCGGTTGTGGAGCTCCAGCAGTTCTCCGCTGGCAGGGACCTCGGCGTGAAGGGAGATCATCCGCCGCCCGGGGCCGTAATCGTGGACGATGAGGTCGTGGACCCCCAGGATGGGCTGGTGGGACAGGACCAGGGACCGGATTTTCTCCACAAACTCCGCCGAGGGCGGCGTGCCCAGCAGGGGGTCCATGGTGGCCTTAACCGCCTGGACGCCGGACCAGAGGATGAACAGGGCCACCAGCAATCCCCCCCATCCGTCCAGAGCCACGCCCGTATAGCGCTCCACCAGGGAAGCGGCCAGCACCACCGACGTGGCGGCGCAGTCGCTGAGGGAGTCCAGGGCGGCGGCCTCCATGGCTGTAGAGCCGATGCGCTTTCCGATCCGCCGGTTGTAAAAGGCCATGTAGAGCTTTACGGCGATGGCGGCGCAGAGGACCGCCGTCACCCAGGGGCCGGTCTCCGCCGGGACAGGGCGCAGAATTTTCCCCACGGAGGACTGGGCCAGCTCGAAGCCCATCAGCAGGATCAGCATGGCCACCACCAGGCCGGAGAGGTACTCCATCCGCCCGTGGCCGAAGGGGTGCTCGTGGTCCGGCTTCTGCTCCGCCAGGCGAAAGCCCAGCAGGGTGACCACGGAGGACCCGGCGTCGGAGAGGTTGTTGACAGCGTCCGCCACCACGGCGATGGACCCGGAGGCCAGGCCCGCCAGCAGCTTCCCCAAAAACAGCAGCAGGTTTAAAAACACACCCACCCCGCCGCAGAGGATGCCGTAGCCCCGCCGCAGCTGGGCCTCCGTCTTCCCCTCGGGCCTGAGGAACCGGCGGGCCAGAATCGAAATCACAAACTCCACTCCCTTCCAGGAACTCATAAACGTTAGAGGATATGCGGAAGAGCGGCATGTTGATACCGCTCTTTCCCCTTTATTTCTTCCCCGGCAGAACCAGTTTCATATGGCAGCACAGGTCGTCCAGGTCCCGGTCCGTGGCGGCGGGCACCCGGAGCCTGGCCCCGCAGTCCCGGCAGATGAGGTCCACGGCGGACCGCCGGACCTCCATGCCGTAACGTCCGCTGCCGCAAGCGCAGGAGATTCCCTTCCGGGCGGCGATGTCCCGGAGCTCCGAGAGGACCTCGTACATGATAACGTTATCCAGGAAGGCCTCGTTGTCCCCCTGCCTCTTCTCCTTCTCCGCCAGGACAGCCAGCTCCCTGAGCTGCCGGTCCACGGTGCCCTCCGGGCCGATGAAGCAGCAAAACTGCTTCGTCCCGGCGCAGGCCAGGGCCACGGCCCCTTCCAGCACCTGTTTCCGGGAACAGACGGCGGTGTGGGTCCCCCCGCAAAGGCCGCAGGGAACGGTGAGCCGGTAGCGCTCTCCGTCAAAGGCCGCCGTCAGGGCGGAGCCGCCGCAGTCACACTCCACCTCCGCGCCGGAGGCCTCCAGCGCAAAAACGGAGCGCGCCTTCATAACGGGCTTCCCGCATTTTGGGCAGAGATATCCAAAGGTCCGCATCTCCTCGCGCATGGCAAAGCACCTCTTCCACGCTCCCCGTCGAGTCCGGGGAATCTGTATAGTTAGAATTTAAATTTTACCATAAGCCTTTGGCGAAGTCCAGTGCTTTTGTGCATACTGCGCAGAATTTCTCCGCACATAACCGCCCCTCGTCCTCCGCCGCCCGCAAACCGGCGCGGCCTTTGCGGGTTGAAAGCAAAGGAATTCCCCATCCGGCGGAGCGTTCCGCCCCTTCGGGGCGGGAAGCGCAGCGGTAAGGGGAATTCCTTGTCTATCGCTGAGGGAAAAGGGCTGTCGCATTAAGTATACATGCGCAGGCAAGCCGCCCAGCCGGCGGGCCTTACTTCAGGCGGAACGCGGCCACCAGGCTCTTGAGGAGGCTGGCCTGGGAGGAGAGCTCCTGGCTGGCGGCGGCGCTTTCCTCACTGGTGGCGGAGTTGGTCTGCACCACGCTGGAGATTTGGTCAATCCCCTCCGTAACCTGGCTGATCGCAGCGGTCTGCTTTTCCACCGCCTCTACCACGATGGACATCTGGGTCGTGACGCCGCCGGCGCTGACGCTGGTGCGGTCCAGGGACTGGGTTACCTCGTTCACCACATGACTGCCCTCGGCCACGGCGGCGATGGAGCTTTCAATCAGGTCCTTGGTGGCCTTGGCGGCTTCGTCGGACTTGTTGGCCAGGTTGCGGACCTCGTCGGCCACCACGGCGAAACCCTTTCCGGCCGTTCCGGCCCGGGCCGCCTCCACGGCGGCGTTCAAGGCCAGGATGTTCGTCTGGAAGGCAATGTTTTCGATGGCGGCAATGATTTTGCTGATTTCCTCGGAGGAGCTGGAGATCTTGCCCATCGCCACGTTGAGCTGCTTGACGTATTCCATGCTGACGCCCAGCTGGCCCCCCGCCTGTTCCACAAACTGACCGGCCTCCTCCGTGGCCTGGGCGGTCCGCCGGGCGTTTCCGGAGATGTCGCTGATGGTGGCGGAGAGCTCCTCGACGGAGCTGGCCTGCTCTGTGGCGCCCTGGGCCAGGGCCTGGGCGGTATTGGACACCTGCTCGGCTCCGGCGGATACCTGTTCGGCGCTTTCCCGGATCTGGCTCATGGTCTCATTCAGCTTGGACTGGATGCTGTCCAGGGAGACCTTGATGGACATAAAGTCTCCCACGTATTCCTGCCGGGCGGAGGCGGTCAAGTCTCCGGAGGCAATGGAGTCCAATACGGAGGCAATCTCGCCGATGTAGGAGCGGAGCCGCCGGATTGTCCTCTCAAAAATAAGGGCTAACTGGCCCACCTCGTCGTTGGAGTGAATGGCGATGCCGCCCTCCTCGCCGCCGGAAAGTCCCAGGTTACCCTGCTCCAGGCGGCCGGCCACCCGGGTAATCTCCGCCAGGGGAGAGGAAACGGTCTTTTTCAGGTACGCCGTGAGGAAAAAGATGCACACAACGATGACGGCGAGGCTCACCAGGATGGTATAGATTACCGTCATAAAAATCTGATGGTTGGCCTCCGCGGAAGAGATCCCGGCAAAGAGGAGGCCGTTGACCGCTCCGGCGGCGTCTCTGGTGGGAACATAGGAGCACAGATATTCCTCATCCAGAATGGTTGCCCTGCCCACATAGCTCTGCCCTTTTTGCAGCACAATTTCAGACAGCTCGGAGGACAACGTGGTGCCCACCACCCGCTGCCCGTTCTGGACTACGGTGGTGTAGGCCCGGGTATTTCCTTCAAAGATGGTAAACTCACAGCCCATGCGGCTTTTCAGATCATCCAGCAGCTGGTTGACATCTTCTGTGCCGCCGGTCTGGCTCAGGAGGTAGTCCAGCATATTGGTGCCGTTGGTGCAGCGCTGCTCCAGCATCCCGGTTGCCAAAGAGCGGAACATAATCACGCACATGCCCACGGCGAAGACAACGGATATCATCTGCATGATGACGACCACATTGCCCACTTTTTTGCCGATGCGGGTCTGTTTTCCTTCCGCGCTCTTTTGTGAAAACGCAATCTTTTTCATAGTCGCTTACCCCGTCTGTCTGTCAGAATTAAAATCGGCATACAGCCATTTGTCATTATACTGAGGGACCGCCCTTTTTGCAAGCCCTTTTTTATCCGGGGGATGTCCTGCCGCGCGTTTTATACGCCGTGCAGAGGCCGCCCTTTGCCGCGGGCAGGAACCGGGGCGCCGAAAAGGAGAGCCAGGCGGCGCCTGACTCTCCTTTCTGGCACGCCAGGAGGGATTCGAACCCCCGGCCCCCTCCTTAGGAGGGAGGTGCTCTATCCTGCTGAGCTACTGGCGCATAAAAAGTATCTTCCCTTTTCGCTTCTTCGTCCCACGGAGCCGCAAGGGCGGATAACACTTCTATTCTACCCGCTTTCCCCCCGCCTGTCAATCCCAAATCTAAGACTCTCACCCTGGACTTTTTTCCCGTTCCGCGCTATAATGGAGCCATTCTAAAAAGGAGGGTGAACCCCATGACCCCGGAGAAAAACGACAAGAAGCTGACCCGCTGGCTGCTGGCGGCTACCATCGCCCTTTTGGCACTGGTGCTGTGCCTCCAGCTCTGGCAGATGTTCGGCAGGAAAGCCGGAAACGACGCCCTGGCCCCGGATTCCGCCAACGGCCCGGCCGCGCCCCAGGCCGCAGAGCCCCTGACTCCCCCCGCCGCCGGCGTCTCTCAAGGCAAGACTACCATAATCGAAGACGTTCAGGCCCTCAACCCCGCCCTGTCCTCCGATGATCTGGCCTCCCTCTCCTCCAAGGAGCTGGAACAGCTCTGGAAGACCGGCGCGCCGGGCCTGCCCATCGGCATGTCCCTTGCCGCCCACGCGGCGGAACAGTACGCCGGAACCCTGGAAGTGGACTCCGTCACCAGCAAGACGGAGCCGGAGCTGGACGAGGCCCCCGCCCACTACGAGGTGGAACTCCGCCACCCCACCCTGGGGAACTTCGAGTATAAAATCGACGCCTACACCGGCGAGGTGCTGGAGGGCCTTCCCGATATCATGGGAAGCGTTCCGTCCGCCGCGCCGCAGGAGGCCCCCGCTCCGGAAGCCCAGCCCCCCGCTCAGGCCCAAACCCCTTCCGCGCAGAAGCCCGCCGCCGGGGACCAGGCTCCCGCCGCCACCGGCGAGGAGGCCGCGAAAAGCGCCGCCTTCACCCACGCCGGGGTCTCCGCCGCCGACGCGGAAGCCGTCCGCTGCAAGCTGGACTGGGAGAACGGCCACCAGGTCTACGATATTGAATTCTGGGTGGGCAATACCGAATATGACTACGAAATCGACGCCTCTACCAACGCCGTGCTGGAGTCCAAGCAGGAGCAGAACAGCCGCCCCGGCGGGACCGCTGCCCAGCAGCCGGGAAGCTTTATCGGCGAGGAAGCCGCCAAGAGCGCGGCCCTGTCCCACGCCGGAATTTCCGCCGCCGACGCGGGCTATGTGCAGTGCGAGCTGGACGAGGACGACGGCCGCTGGATTTATGAGCTGGAGTTCCGGGCGGGAAGCGTGGAGTACGAATATGAGATCGACGCCTCCTCCGGCACGGTGGTCAAGGCGGCGCAGGACCGCTGAGCCCGCGATTGAAAAAGAACTGTAAACATTCGGGCTTCCTGTTGCGTTTTACCAAAGGATACGCTATACTAGACGCTGTAGCTAACGTGATTAAAACCGGGCCTTCCGCAGGACCGGAATATGAAAGGGGATCTACAACCATGGCGTTTAATTTCGATGAACTGACCCGCAAAGCAAAGGACGTAGCCAACAAGGCCGCCGACCGGACCAAGGACGCCGCGGAGCTGGTGAAGCTCAACGTGGCCATTTCCGGGGAGCAGAAAGAGATTGACAAAAACTACCGCGCCATTGGCGAGTGGTTTGTCAGCGAGTACGAGGGTGAAATCCCCGACGCGGTGCGGGAAGCCGTGGAAGCCGTCAATGCCGGCAAGGCCAAAATTGCCGAGCTGGAGGCCAGCAAGCCCGTGAAGGAAGAGCCCGCCGGGGAGGCCGAAGAAGCCCCTGCCGGAAAGAAGTGCCCCATCTGCGGCGCGGAGTCCGACAGCAAATTCTGCCCCCAGTGCGGCGCACCCATGGGCGAGTAAGCGGCCCGCCGGGATGCCCCCGCTTTGAATAAAAACGTTTTTCCGGAGAAGGCCTCCGCAGACGCCTATGCGTCATGCGGAGGCCTTCTCCTTTTGTTTCTGCGACTCGGAGACCAGGCGGATTTATCCGATTTTACCGGCCCTCAACAGGCCGGACTGCGCCCGCGGCCCTGCACACGGGCTGCTTCACAGTTCCATCCACTCGTCCTCTCCAAAACGACTGTTTCCGGCGGCTTTTGGGCTTTCGGCCTGCCCAGCTCCACGCCTTTTCCCTTTGCGGCGGCTATGTCCTCTGCCTGACGCTGTTTAATGCTGATCCGATCTTGTTCGTTTATTGTACCCGATGGCGGCGTATTTCCAGACATCACCAAGCCTTCCTCCGGCATAAGCCGGGAAAAACAGCGGATACTAGCTTTTGCCAGAGTGACATACAACCATCACTTTATCAAAGGAGTTTTTCAATATGAAGGCAACTGGAATTGTGCGCCGGATTGACGACCTTGGCCGGGTGGTCATCCCCAAGGAAATTCGCCGCACCATGCGTATCCGGGAGGGCGACCCCCTGGAGATTTACACCAGCCGGGACGGCGAGGTGATTTTCAAGAAGTACTCCCTGCTGGGCGGCGTGGAGGATTTCGCCGGGCAGCTCTGCGAGACCATGAGCCGCTCCACCGGCTGCATCTGCGCCGTGACGGACCGGGACACGGTCATCTCCGTGGCCGGAGGCGGCAAGCGGGAGCTGCTGGGCAAGCGCATCACCTCCGAGCTGGAGCAGATCATGGAAAGCCGCCGCATCTACCAGTATGACGGCGGGGGAAACCCCATCCCCGTCTGCGACGGCAGCGACAAGCTGGTCACCAACGTGGCCGCCCCCATCCTCTCCGAGGGGGATCTGCTGGGCATGGTGCTGTTCATCGGCACGACGCCGGGCATCGCCACCGGGGACACGGAATACAAGCTGGCCCAGACCATCGCCGCCTTTTTGGGGCGGCATATGGAGGCGTAAGCCCTCGATGCGCATGGGAAATGGCCCGGTCGGAAGACCGGGCCCCGCAAAGCGGGATCGCCTTTTACGGAATCCGACGCGTAATTGCGGGGCCCGCAACCCGGTGCAGGCCATTTCCCATTTTTCCAGGAGATCATACAACCTTCACTTATCTGCCGGCCAAAAGACATCATATAACTATGTAGAAATATGACCACATGCACCCCGGGTATTTTGTCACATCCTCCATTGACAGCGGGACCTTTCCAGGTGTAAGCTTTAACACAACAAAGCGATACGGAAAACGGCGTTGATGGAGAAAAGTACCGGAGGGCGTTCCGCCCCAGTGAGCGGGGGACAGTGAGAACCCCGCGCAAAGAGCCTCCGGGAAGAACACTCCGTAGCTCCAAGCTGAACCCGGGGGGTCTCTCCCTTCCCCGGCAGTAAGCGCGGCGAGTTGTGATCGTTACCTCACACGGGCTTGTTGGAGCCTTGAAGGTGACCGCCCCCGGTCAGACGGGGAGGTAAATCAGGTGGCACCGCGGATAGCAGCTATTCGTCCTGAATGTTCAGGAGATAGCTGCGTTTTTATTTTCCCAGGCGGGAAAGCCATATCAATTCGGAGGTGCTTGTTATGTGTTCGATTATGGGTTTTGAGAAAAAGGACGTCACGCGGGAGGAGCTTCAGCCCTTCTTTGCGCGCACGAAATCCCGGGGGCCGGATATGTCCCGCGTTGTGGAAACCCCAACAGGGTGGCTCTGCTTCCACCGGCTGGCCATCATGGGCCTGACCCCGGAGGGGATGCAGCCCTTCCGGCTGGGCGGGGACTATCTGGTGTGCAACGGGGAAATCTACGGTTTCCGGCCTTTGAAGCGGCAGCTTCAAGAGCGGGGCTACTCGTTTCAAAGCGGCAGCGACTGCGAGATTCTGCTGCCCCTCTACCGGGAGTACGGCCTGGAGATGTTCGCCCGGCTGGACGCGGAATTCGCCCTGGTCCTCTACGACGGGAGGACGGATTCCCTCATCGCCGCCCGGGACCCCATCGGCATCCGTCCCCTGTTTTACGGGTATGACCGGGCGGGCGGCATCGTCTTCGCCAGCGAGGCCAAGAACCTGGTGGGGCTGTGCCGGGAAATCCGCCCCTTCCCGCCGGGGCACTACTACGCCGGGGGAACCTTCGTCCGCTACGCCGATTTTACCACGGTAAGCGAATACTGCCGGGACGACCGGGAGACCGCCTGCAAGCATATTCGCGATAAGCTCATCGCCGGGGTCGACAAGCGGCTGGACGCCGACGCGCCTTTGGGCTTCCTCCTCTCCGGCGGGCTGGACTCCAGCCTGGTCTGCGCCATTTCCTCCGTCGTGCTGGGGAAGAAGATCCGAACCTTCGCCATCGGCATGGACAAGGACGCCATCGACCTCAAATACGCCCGGGAGGCGGCGGATTACATCGGGGCCGACCACACCGAGGTCTATATGACCCGGGAGGAGGTCCTGGCGACCCTGGATGAACTGATTGCCCTGCTGGGCACCTGGGACATCACCACCATCCGGGCCAGCATGGGCATGTACCTCTGCTGCAAGGCCATCCACGAGCGGACGGACGTCCGGGTGCTGCTGACCGGGGAGATTTCCGACGAGCTCTTTGGCTATAAGTACACGGACTTCGCCCCCAGCGGCGAGGAGTTCCAGAAGGAGGCAAAAAAGCGGGTGGATGAGCTTTACATGTACGACGTGCTCCGGGCGGACCGCTGCATCTCCGTCAACTCCCTGGAGGCCCGGGTGCCCTTCGGCGACCTGGATTTCGTGAAATACGTCATGTCCCTGGACCCGGAGATGAAACGGAACACCTACGGCATGGGGAAATACCTGCTCCGCCACGCCTTTGAAAAGGACCGCCTCCTGCCCGAGGGCATCCTCTGGCGGCAGAAAGCCGCCTTCTCCGACGCCGTGGGCCACTCCATGGTGGACGACCTGAAAACCTACGCCCAGGAGAAATACACGGACGGAGCGTTCGAGGCCCTGCGGCACAAGTACGATTACCACTGCCCGCCCTTCACCAAGGAGAGCCTGCTGTACCGAGAGATCTTCGAGAAGCACTACCCGGGACAGGCGGCGATGATCCGGGATTTCTGGATGCCCAACAAAGCCTGGGAGGGATGCGACGTGGACGATCCTTCCGCCCGGGCCCTGAGCAACTACGGCGCCAGCGGACAATGAACGGCCCTCTTCCGGACCGGAAGTTTAGAAGTATTACCAATTGTGTTTGCATCGTTTTATGTTACGATTTAACATAAAGGTATCATGAAACGGTACACTTCCCGATATCGGGAAGGAAGATAGTTGGAAAGAAACCCAGGAAGGGTGTCTTTCCTTTCAATCAAACGTTTTTCAACGAGTTGAAAAACGTCCAGCCTGCCGAACGCTTTCGGCAGGCATGAAATTGAGGAGGAAACGATTATGAGTACTACCTTGCATCTCCCCGAGCTCTTCGGCAGCCAGGTCTTCAACGAGGAGACCATGAAGGACCGCCTCTCCCCCGCGTCCTACGGCGCTTGGAAAACCTGCGTCACCGAGGGCACGGCCCTGGACATCTCCACCGCCAACGAAATCGCCGAGGCCATGAAGCAGTGGGCCGTGGAGCGGGGCGCCACCCACTTTACCCACTGGTTCCAGCCCATGACCGGCGTCACCGCTGAAAAGCACGACAGCTTCATCAGCCCCACCGGCGGCGGCCGGATCATGATGGAGTTCTCCGGCAAGGAGCTGGTCCGGGGCGAGCCGGACGCCTCCTCCTTCCCCTCCGGCGGCCTCCGGGCTACCTTCGAGGCCCGGGGCTACACCGCCTGGGACCCCACCTCCTTCGCCTTTTTGAAGGAGGGCTCCCTCTGCATCCCCACCATTTTCTGCTCTTACTCCGGCCAGGCCCTGGACAAGAAAATGCCCCTCCTCCGCTCCATTGAAGAGGTCAGCCGCCAGGCCATCCGCATCCTCCGCCTCTTCGGGGACACCGAGAGCCGGAAGGTCATGGCCCAGGTGGGCCCGGAGCAGGAGTATTTCCTCATTGACAAGCAGCTCTTCGGCAAGCGGAAGGACCTGCGGATGACGGGCCGGACCTTATTCGGCGCCAAGCCCCCCCGGGGCCAGGAGCTGGACGACCACTACTTCGGCGCTATCAAGCCCCGGGTGGCCGCCTACATGAAGGACCTGGACGAGACCCTGTGGGCCCTGGGCATCCCCTCCAAGACCAAGCACAACGAGGTGGCCCCCTCCCAGCACGAAATGGCCCCCATCTATACCGACGCCAACACCGCCTGCGACCAGAACCAGCTGGTGATGGAGGTGATGAAAAAGGTGGCGGACCGCCACGGCCTGGTGTGCCTCCTCCATGAAAAGCCCTTCGCCGGGGTAAACGGCTCCGGCAAGCACGACAACTGGTCCCTCTCCACCGACACGGGGAAGAACCTCTTCAAGCCCGGCTCCACCCCCAGCCAGAACGCCCGCTTCCTCCTCTTCCTGGCGGCCTTTGTCAAGGGCGTGGACGAGTACCAGGACTTCCTCCGCACCACCGTGGCCACCGCCGGAAACGACCACCGCCTGGGGGCTCAGGAGGCTCCCCCCGCCGTCCTCTCCATCTTCCTGGGGGACGAGCTGAACGCCGTGGTGGACTCCATCATCCAGGGCACCGAGTACACCGACGCCAGCAAGAAAACCCTGGAGATCGGCGTGGATGTGCTCCCCGCCATCCGCCAGGACACCACGGACCGGAACCGGACCTCCCCCATGGCCTTCACCGGCAACAAGTTCGAGTTCCGCATGCTGGGTTCCTCCCAGTCCATCTCCGGGCCCAACATCGCCCTGAACACCATCATGGCCGAGGAGCTCAAGCAGTTCGCCGACGAGCTGGAGTCCTCCGCCGACTTCCAGGCCGACCTCCAGAAGCTGATCCGCCGGACCTTCACCGAGCACCAGCGGATCATCTTCAACGGAAACGGCTACGACGGCAACTGGATTGCCGAGGCGGAACGCCGGGGCCTGGCCAACCTCAAATCCACCGCCGACGCCCTGCCCGCCTATGTCCAGCAGAAGAACATCGACCTCTTTGTCAAGCACGGCATCTACACGGAGGAGGAGGTCCGGGCCCGGTATGAGATTCATGTGGAGAACTACCGGACGGTCCTCTCCATCGAGGCCGGCACCATGATCGACATGATCCGCCACGAGATCCTCCCCGCCGTTTCCGGCTGCGCCGCGGAGCTGTGCGAGCGGGCCTTTAAAAAGAAGGAGATGGGCTCCAGCTGCCGCTACGAAACCTCCACGTCCCAGAAGCTCTCCGCCCTGACGGACACGCTGATGGACGGCTGCGCAAAGCTGGAGGCGGACCTGGCCGCCATTCCCTCCGGGGCGGAGACCGCCATGCGGTACTGCCACGACGTGCTGATCCCCGATATGACCGCCGCCCGGGAGACCGCCGACCAGCTGGAAGCTCTCACCGACGCCAAGGCGTGGCCCTTCCCGGTGTACTCGGAGCTGCTGTTCTCCGTTTAAACGGTCTCCCCAAATCCCAGAAAAACGCTCAACGGCTTTGCCGTTGAGCGTTTTTTCAAGTCTTGGGCGCGTCCCCGTTCTTATTCCACCGGCGTCCCCCGCGGTAGGGCGGGCGGCGGCGCTTGTTCTCCCCGGCGGGGCAGTCCTCCCGCTGGTCCCGCTGACCCTCCGGGCGGCTCTGCTGCTTGGGGGGGCGGGGGCTTCCCTGCTTCTTGGGGGGCTGCGGCTGAAAGGCCGGTCCCTCGGGACGGGGGGCGCTCCGGCGGCGTCCGCCCCGGTGGCGGTGGCGGGGTTTTCCGGTGTCGCTTCCCTCGATGCTCATCTTCTCCCGGCGGGGGGCCTCCGCCAGGTGGTCGTCGGTGTAATAGGAGGTGGAGAACACGGGCTGAATCAGCTCCTCCTCCTCCCGCTCCTCCACAAAGCGGGCGGTGCGCTCGGGAATCTCAATGCCCTCCCGGCTGCCCTTGCCGTTGCGGAGGACCTGGATCTCACAGGCCCGGTAGGTCTTCAAATTCTCCGGCCCGCTGTCCAGGCTGACCTTCACCCGCTCCCGCAGCAGCTCCACGCCCTTCACATTGCCCGGCCCGTCGGGGGTCTGGACGAAGGACTCCAGCTTGGGCATCCGCTTGGCGGCGTCCTCATAGGCGTTCTGCTCGTACTTGAGGCAGCACATCAGCCGCCCGCAGGTGCCGGAGATCTTGGTGGGGTTCAGGCTCAAATTCTGGGTCTTGGCCATCTTGATGGAGACCGGCATAAACCCGTCCAAAAACTGGGAGCAGCAGAAGGGCCGCCCGCAGATGCCAAGGCCCCCGATCATCTTCGCCTCGTCCCGGACGCCGATCTGCCTGAGCTCAATCCGCGCCCGGAAGACGGAAGCCAAATCCCGGACCAGCTCCCGGAAGTCCACCCGCCCGTCGGCGGTAAAGTAAAACACAATCTTGTTGCTGTCAAAGCCCACGGAGACGTTGACCAGCTTCATCTCCAGCCCGTGGTCGGCGATTTTGCCCTCGCAGATGTCGAAGGCCTCCCGCTCCCGCTTCCGGTTGTACTCCACCACCCGGAAGTCGTTTTCCGTGGCCCGGCGGACAATGGCGCTGAGGGGCTTGACGATGGCCTCGTCCGCCACCTCGTGATTCCCCTGGGTGCAGGTGGCAAACTCCAGGCCCTGGGCGGTCTGGACGATGACATTCTCCCCCATGCGGACCTGGATGCCCTTGGGGTCGAAGAAATAGGTCTTGCTGCCGCCCCGAAAGCGGACGCTGATGACTTCAGTCAAAATAACTCCTCCAATTCAGCGGCCAGGGCCCCCAGCACATGGCCGGGACCCACGTTGTAGCCGCACTCTCGCCGGTATTGTTTCATGAGCTCTATTGTGCGCACAAGCTGTGCTTTTGTCAAGCGCTTCCCCAGTTCCTCCGCAAGCGCCCGATCCCCGTCCCCCGCCGTCCCGCCGTAGGTCAGGACCAGGGCCTGGGAGAGCAGGGCCTCGCTCCGCTCCAGCAGGGCGCTCAAATTCTCCCGGCTCAGCTTCTTTTTCTCCAGCCGGACCGCCAGCTCCGCGGCGCTTCCCCGCTTGCGCCTCAGCAGGCAGCGGCAGAGGGCCTCGCCCTCCCCGTCCTCCTCCCGGCCCTGCGGGGCCTTGGGCTGGAGCTTCAGCTCCACACAGCGGGATCGCAGGGTCTGGAGCACCGCCGCCGGATTCTCCGCGCAAAAGACAAAAGCGGCATAGGGCGGCCCCTCCTCCACCAGCTTGAGAAGGACGTTCTGGTCCTGCTCCGTCAAGAGGGCGCAGTCCGGGAAAAGGTAGACCTTCCGCTCCCCCTCGTTGGGGCGGATGTAGGCGTCCCTGCGGACCTCCCGGACCACGTCCACGGCGATGAATTTGTGCTCCTCGTCCCGGACGGTAATCACGTCGGGGTGGATATCCTCCCGGACCTTCCGGCAGGCGGGGCACACGCCGCAGGGGCGGTCCCGTTCCGGCCCCACGCACTGAAAGGCGGAGGCGGCGAACCGGGCCGCGGCCAGCCGGTCCCCCGGCCCGGTGAAGAGCAGGGCGTGGGAGAGGGCTCCCCGGGCCGCGGCGGCGCGAATGCGGGAGAAAACGGGGTCAGGGTTTGCTGGGGCCATGGCGGGACTCCTTTCTCCCCGGCGGGGCTGTGCGTTTTAATAAGAAGATTGTATCACAGGCCGTCCAAAAAGGAAAGCGGGGATTTTTTCGTTTCCAGGAAGCTCCTCACTCCACCGGCCAGAGGATGTCCCGAGCCACCGGCGTGTAGAAGAGGCGCTCCACCTCTCTGCGCTCCCGGGTCTGGCCCAGAATCCACATCAGCTTGGCCGCCACGGCCTCGGTGGTCATGTCATAGGCCTCCAGCACCCCCAGCTTGTTTTTCAGGGCATGTCCCACATGGTAGACTCCCACGTCGCTGCCCTCGTTCTCCACCTGGGTGGTGATGACCAGGGTCTTCCCCGCCGCCAGAGCTTCGTCCACACAGTGGTAGAATCCCCCGGACTCGGGCAGGCCCCCCACGCCGAAGCTCTCGATGATCAGCCCGTCGTTTCGCTCCAGGAGGAAGTCCGCCGCCCCCCGGTCCATGCCGGGAAGGAGCTTTAACAGGGCCACCCGGGTGTTCAGCGTGTCATAGAACACGGGATAGGCTCCGCAGTCCTGGCGGATATAGCGCAGGAGCACCCCGTCCCGGAGGATGCCGAGATAGGGGTAGTTGATGCTGGAAAAGGCCTGGAAGCTCTTGGACCGGGTCTTCCTGGCCCGGGTGCCGGGAATGACCTTGCCGTCGAAGACAATGGAGATCCCGGGAAGGTCCTCCGACGCGCAGCGGACCGCGTCCGTCAGGTTGGTCTTGGAGTCCGTGGAGTCGAAGCCGATGGGCCTCTGCGCGCCGGTGAGGACGATGGGCTTGGGGCTTCCCTGGATCAAATAGCTCAGGGCCGCCGCCGTGTAGGCCATGGTGTCCGTACCGTGGGTGAGGACAAAGCCATCGTAACGGCCGTAGTGTTCCCGGAGGCACCGGGCCATTTGGAGCCAGTGGCCGGGGCCGATGTTGGTGCTGTCCAGGTTTAAAAGCTGGAGGCAGTCCACGGCGCAGATATCCGAAATGCCGGGAACGTGGCGCAGAAGCTGCTCCGTGGTCAGCTCCGGAGCCAGGCCTCCCTCCGTCACCTCCGAGGCGATGGTGCCGCCGGTTCCGATGAGGAGGACGCGCTTTTTGTCTTTCGTGTAAGGCATGGAGGGGACCTCCTTAAAAATTGGAACGCGAGGCGCGTTGCCAGATGAGATCGCCGCAGCGGGGGCGGAACCAGGAGGCACACGCCAATCAGACAGGCAATCCTCAGCAGGGCATAGCTCTTCTTGCAGCCCATTTCCCCGCCTCCGATATGGTTTTACATTTTTATTATACCGCTTTTGATGCGCCCCCGTCAAGCGAGAAAGGCGGCGCCCCGCCGGGCGCCGCCTTTTCCGCTATTTGCTCAGAATCAGCTTGAAATCCGCCCCCTGGGGCTCTGCCGTCACCTGGTAGCCCAGGGAACGGGCGCAGCGGGTGACGTTCTCCACCGCCACCTGGGCGTCCACCAGGACCTCCAGCCGGGCGGGCTTTTCCTTTTCCAGGGCCTTCCGGGTCATGACCACCGGAATGGGGCAGGACTGCCCTCTCGCGTCGACCATCACGCTTCCTCCTTTCCGGGAAGATGAAGCAGGCTTACCGCCAGCAGCACGGCGAAACCGATGACAACGGCGACCATGCCCGCCGTCCCAATGCCGCCCACCTGGTACACGCCGTCCGCCGCGCTGTCGGGATTCCCCGCCAGGCCGAAGTTGTGGGCGGCCGCCGCTCCCGCCACCATGCCCAGCACCGTCACGGCGGCGTCGCCGCTGCCCTCGCCCGCCAAAATCAGCTGCCGCAGGGGGCAGCCCCCCAGCAGGATGGAGCCCCAGCCCGCCAGGGCCATGCCCAGGAAGGACCAGAGGTGCTGGCTGTGGGCCACGGGCTGAGAGAGCATGGAGAGGTTATAATTTCCAAGAATGAGATTTCCCACGGTGACGGTGGCCCAAATCGCCAGGAAACCCGCCAGAAGGGTGAAATCCCGGAGCAAAAAGACATCCCGGAGCCCTCCCGCCATGCACAGGCGGCTCCTCTGGGCGAAAAAGCCCACCGCCAGCCCGGCGGCCAGGGAAATCAGCCAGAAGGCCCGCATGGACCCCGGCCCCTCCTCAGAGAACTTCAAAAGCCCCGGGGCCAGGAGAAGCAGGGCCAGCAGGCCCGCCATCACGGCGGGCAGAATCAGCCCCTCCCCCCGCTTCACCGGATAGGCCCGGCCCAGGGAAAAGCCCTTTTTCAAAAAGGCCACGCCCACCAAAATGCCCGCCAGAAAGCCCAGCAGGCCCGCCACGGCGGTCAGGTCCCCGCCGCCCAGGCGGATGACCATCCGCAGGGGGCAGCCCAGGAAGGCCAGCGCGCCAATCATCACAAACAGCCCCAGCACAAAGCGGCTGGCGGGGCAGGACCCCGCTCGGGCCTTGAACTCCCGGAAGGACAGGGCCGA
This sequence comes from uncultured Oscillibacter sp., assembly GCF_950073225.1. Lineage (NCBI taxonomy): Bacteria > Bacillati > Bacillota > Clostridia > Eubacteriales > Oscillospiraceae > Oscillibacter > uncultured Oscillibacter sp. The sequence goes on along the minus strand of NZ_CATMPS010000020.1, from coordinate 30,318 downwards.
GAGCATGGCTCCCAGGACGATGCCGGGAATCTCCGGGCGGAGATACTGAACCTTCCCCGCGCCGTGGAGGCCCAGGGCGCCGGCGATGTCCCGCTCAAAACAGGCGATGCAAAAGCCCATGTTCTTGGGGTTCCCGGCGGCGGTCAGGATCAGCGCCGCCGCGCCCACCACAACCCCAGCCAGGATCATCAGGCCATAGCGGCGGGCAAAGGTGTTTTCTTTCATAAAGTTCCTCCTCAATCTGCTATTCTTTCTTTAGAATAACACTTTTCGGAAAAAGGACCCCTCAAAGGGTCAGCGCATGGAAGCCCGCTGCCTCGATGCCCGCCTCCCGGAAGCGGCGTTCCAGAATCTCCCGCAGCTCCGGCGGGGCGGACCAGGCCAGCCCGCAGTCGGAGGTAACGCTCCGGGGAACGGAGATCAGCTTTCCCTCCAGCCCCTCCCGGCGGCAGAGGCGCTCCGCCGCCATGGCTCCGGCAGTGGTGTGGAAGGACACCACGCAGCGCGGAATCCGCCGTCGCATAAAAGGCCCTCCTCCTCGTTATTCTTTTATAAGAATAACATATCTTTCCTCCGGCGGCAAGTCTTTTTTCGAAAAGGTCAACCTATTTTTGTTTTTTCACACTTCAGCCAAACGCAGCCCTCTTTTTCGGTCGGAATCACCAAGTATTTTGCGCCTCTTCCCCTCCGCGCCGCATAATCCCCGCTCCTTTGGGAATCCTTTTCCAGGGAAGCAATGCCAGTCGTTTCAAGCGGTTTGGAAAAGAGATGCTTTATTATCAAAAATTCACAACGGCCCTTTCAAATTGTTGTTTGAAATGATGATTGCCAAAAACTTCACGCTGTGATACTATTACTTCTGGAAAACACCCAAACAAATCGTTTACGCAATCGTTTATATGGCATTCCGGTACAATTTGTACCCAAAATTCGAAAGGAGTTCCTGTATTATGAAAGCGAAAATCGGCATCAATGGTTTTGGCCGCATCGGCCGCATCGTGTTCCGCGCCGCCCTGAAGCGCGACGACGTCGAGGTCGTCGGCTTGAACGACCCCTTCATGAATCCCGAGTATATGGCCTACATGCTGAAGTATGACAGCGTGCACGGCAAGTTCCCCGGCGAGGTCTCCTACACCGCCGACGCCCTGGTGGTGGACGGCAAGGAGTTCAAGGTCTTCACCGCCAAGGAAGTTTCCGACATTCCCTGGAGCACCGTCGGCGCGGAGTATATCTGCGAGTGCACCGGCCAGCACCTGGAAAAGAGCAAGTGCGAGGGCCACATCAAGGCCGGAGCCAAGCACGTCATCATGGGAGCCCCCTCCAAGGACGACACCCCGATGTTCGTCATGGGCGTGAACAATAAAAAGTACACCTCCGACATGACCTATGTCTCCAACGCCTCCTGCACCACCAACTGCCTGGCCCCCATCGCCAAGGTTCTGAATGAGAAGTTCGGCATCGTCGAGGGCCTGATGACCACCGTCCACTCCGTCACCCCCACCCAGAAGCTGCTGGACGGCGCTTCCATGAAGGACTGGCGGGGCGGCCGCGCGGCCACCGGCAACATCATCCCCTCCTCCACCGGCGCGGCCAAGGCCGTGGGCAAGGTCATCCCCGAGCTGAACGGCAAGCTGACCGGCATCTCCATGCGCGTTCCCACCCTGGACGTGTCCGTGGTGGACCTGACCGCCCGCCTGGAAAAGCCCGCCAGCTATGAGGACATCTGCAAGGCCATGAAGGAAGCCAGCGAGGGCGAGCTGAAGGGCATCCTCGGCTACACCGACGAGGACGTGGTCTCCAGCGACTTCCTGGGCTGCCCCCTCACCTCCATCTTCGACAAGAAGGCCGGCCTCAGCCTGACCGACAACTTTGTCAAGGTCGTCTCCTGGTACGACAACGAAACCGGCTACGCCAACAAGATGGTGGAGCTGATCGCCTATATGTTCTCTGTGGACAACAAGTAAGGATTTCCATGAACCAGGTCCCGCCGTTTTCAGAACGGCGGGACCTTTTTTGAAGATTGGAAAATTTTTTGTTGCCATTTGGGAAAGAATATAGTAGAATACAAAGGCAGTCCTCCGCAGGCAGCTGCGGAGCCGGTCTCGCGCAATGAAGCTCTGCGAACCATGTCAGGCGGGGAACCGAGCAGCATTAAGCGGAATGTTTCATGTGCCGCGAGGCAACCGGCTCCGCAGCTGCGTGTGGAGGATTTCCTTTTCTTTAGCCTTATACCAAGGCTTAGCGGTTTGAAGAACCGGCGGGCGGCTTGAGCGCTCCCGCTGGGAGGAAGGAGGGGACCAGGCCCGTGTATCAGGCCCTCTATCGAAAGTGGCGGCCCAAGGCCTTTGCCGACGTCATCGGCCAGGAGCACATTACCGAGACCCTCCGCCGCCAGGTGGCCGAGGGCCGGACCTCCCACGCCTACCTCTTCACCGGCACCCGGGGCACCGGGAAAACCACCTGCGCCAAGATTCTCGCCAAGGCCGTGAACTGCGAGGCCCCCGTGGACGGAGACCCCTGCGGCAAGTGTCCCTCCTGCGTGGGCATCGACAGTGGCGGCTTCCTGGACGTTTTGGAGCTGGACGCCGCCTCCAACAACGGCGTGGACCAGGTCCGGGCCCTCCGGGACGAAGCGGTTTACTCCCCCGCCAACGTGAAAAAGCGGGTTTACATCGTGGACGAGGTTCACATGCTCTCCACCGCCGCCTTCAACGCGCTGCTGAAAATCCTGGAGGAGCCGCCGGAGCACCTGATGTTCATCCTGGCCACCACGGAGCTTCACAAGGTCCCCGCCACCATCCTCTCTCGCTGCCAGCGGTTCTCCTTCCGGCGCATCCGGCCGGAGGACGCGGCCCGGCGGCTGAGCTATGTGGCGGAACAGGAGTCCATTGACCTCCGGCCCGACGGGGCGGAGCTTTTAAGCCGCCTGGCGGACGGAGCTCTGCGGGACGGGCTGAGCCTTTTGGACCAGTGCGCCGCCGCCGGAGGGACCATTGACGCCGCCGCGGTGCTGGACGTGCTGGGGCTGGCGGGAAACCTCCAGACCGCCCGGCTGATGGAATTGATTTTGAGCCGGGACGCCCAGGGGGCCCTCCTCCTGCTGGACGAGCTCTACAAGGGCGGCAAGGACATGGGGGCGGTGCTCTCGGAGCTGTCCACCCTCACAAGGGACCTGCTCCTCCAAAAGACCGCCCCCAAGGGCGGCGCGGCCCTGCTCTCCGGCGGCTACGACGCCGCCGCCCTGGACCGCCTGGGAAAGGGCGTGCCCGCCGGGCGCTTCCTGCACCTGGCTTCCACCCTGCAAAAGGCCTCGGCGGAGCTGTACGCCAGCGCCAACCGCCGCTTGGATGCGGAGCTGTGCCTTCTGCGCCTGTGCGACGAAAGCCTTTCCGGGGACCTGACGGCCCTGGAAGCCCGGATCGCCCGGCTGGAGGACAATCAAGCCGCCCGGGCGGCGCTGGCCCAGCGGCCCGGGGCCGCGCCGCCGGAGCAGGCCCCGCCGCCTCATAAGGAGCCGCCCGCCCCGCCCAAATTTCCGGACCCGCCTCCCTGGGACGAGCCTCCCCTGCCGGAGGAACCGCCCATGACGGACGAGCCGGGACAGCGAGTCTATGACATCCCCGAGGCTCCGCCGCTCCCGCCGGAGCCTCCGAAGCCCTTCTCAGCGCCCCAGGCCCCGGCGGCCCCCGCCGCCGGAAACGCCCCCGCCAGAGCGGTGGACGGCGGCTGGTGGCGGACCCTGGCGGAGAACTGCAAGAACCGCCTCTCCCCCATGTACCGGCCCTTCCTGGGCATGTGCTCCGGCTTTTTGGAGGGGGACCTGCTGACGGTCTGCGCCCCGGACGACCTGACCCTGGGCCGCCTGGACAACAACCGGGTCCGGGAGATCCTGGAGCAGGAGGCGGAGGCCCTCACCGGCAGCCCGGTGCGGCTCATACTCCGCACCGGGGAGGCCCCGAAGTCCTCCCCGGAGGAGAACCTGAAAAATCTGGTGGCCTTTGGCCGGCAGTTTGACAACATTGAAATCACAGAATAAAGGAGAAGATCACCATGGGATACAGCGCCCGCCGCGGATTCACCAGCGGCAATATGAAAGCCACCGGCGCCCAGCGCCAGGCTGCCGTCCAGCAGCAGATCGCCCAGATGCAGGAGGCCATGAACGCCGCCCAGACGGAGGTGGAAAACCGCTCCTTCACCGCCAGCGTGGGCGGCGGGGCTGTGGAGGCCGTGGCCAGCGGCAAGAAGGAATTGACCTCCCTCACCATCAAGCCCGAGGCGGTGGACCCGGAGGACGTGGAGATGCTTCAGGATCTGGTGGTCTCCGCCGTCAACGAGGCCCTGCGCCAGGCCGGGGACGCCATGGACAAGGCCATGGACAGCATCACCGGCGGGCTGAACCTGGGGGGCCTGGGACTTTGAGCGGGAAGGACGGGGCCGTGACGGCTCCGTCCTTTTTTAAGGAGGTTTTATGAAACGAGTAAAGCGCCTTTGGGCGGCGGTCCTGGCCCTGGTCCTGCTGGCGGGCTGCGCCCCCGGACGGACGGAGCCCCTGCCCTACCCGGAGCCCGCCGCCTCCGAGCCGGGGAAGACCATCGCCTATGTCCCCCTGGACGACCGGCCCGACAACGTGGAGCGGGTGGTGTATCTGGCGGAGTCCCTGGGCTATGCCCTGGCCATGCCGGAGAAGGTCCTGTACCGCACGGCCCTGGACGGCCAGCCGAAAAACTTCGACAGCCTCCAGCGGGGGGAGCCCTGGTCCCTGTTCACCTGGGTGCTGGAGCAGGAGGCGGCGGGGTGCGACCGCTATATTCTCTCCCTGGACCAGCTGCACTCCGGGGGGCTGGTGGCCTCCCGGTCTATGACAGGGTACGACATCGAGCTTCCCGGCGGCGGGACCGTTCAGGTGCACTCCATGCTGAAGAAGCTTTTGACGGCCCTCTCCGCCGATGAAAACAATGTCGTCTGGCTGCTGGATTCTGTCATGCGGCTGGCCCCCACCGTGGGCTATGAGGGCGGTACCCTGGAGGACTACAATGCCATCCGGGCCTTCGGAGCCCTGCCCCGGCGGACACTGGAGGGGGACGCGCTGAATCTGGAGGACATTGGCGAGAGTTACTGGTGGGGGCCCAATGGGGAAAACCTCCGCTCCCAGACGAAGGAGGCGGGCGACTATGAGGCCGCCCGCCGGCACGTACGCTCCCGGGACCGGAAAATGACGCTCTCTTATGTGGTGCAGGATACGCTGAGCAAACCCGGCTATGAGAACTTCCGGCTGTTAACCGGCATCGACGACTCCTCCCTGGAGGACTGCATTCAGAAAAATGAGATTGCCTACCTCCGCCAGGGGCTTCGAACGGACAGCGAGGGGAAGCAGCTGGACTGGCTCCTCTCCGGGGTGGACGATCTGGCCTTCAAGGCCGTGGCCCGGCTGTATCTGGACGAGACGGGCTGGACGGGGGCGCGGACGGCGGTCACTTACCTCGGCGGAACGGAGGACCGGCCCGCCTGTGAGTACGACTTCCAGCCCCTGACGGAAATCATGGAAGAACACCTGGCCTTCTTCGATTTGCGGGAGGCCGACACTGCGGAGCTGCAAATTCTGGTACTGACCCAGCCGGAGGACCCGGACCAAATGAACGCTTACCGCAAACATCTCATAGAGGCCCTGCGGGACTACAGGAAGGCCCGGCGGCCCGCCATCCTCATCGACGCCAGCAACGGGACCTATGGCACGGTGGTCTATGAGGCGCTGACCAGGGACACGGAACTGGGATATCTCACCGCCTACTCCGGCATGCTGGACATGGCCATCGTCACCGGCACCGCCCTGAGCCACGGCGTTGCCCGGTACGCCGTTTTGAAAAACGGGGGCGGCACCGACGCCTGTGACCGGGCCTGGGCCCGTACTTTGGCGGACAGCATCCTGAAGGACTTCTGCTACAAGGGCGTGGTGCGGAACGAACTGCTCGGCTATATCCGAAACGACCTGGGCGGGGACCCCAACAACTTCTGGGCCCCGGACCTGGACCGGGAGGACCTGCTCCAGCGCCTGGAAGAAGGTATGAAAAAAGAGACTTCCGCCGCAATCAAAAACCTGGAGCGGAGCCGTCTTATCACGTCGCTGGAACCCTATGCGGAAAAAAACTGGGGCGGCATCGCCCTGGAGAACTACCGCTTCCCCTGGGACCGGGCCTTTGAGATCGGCATGGACATCCGGCTGGGGGAATTCCAGTGAAGGCCCCAAAGAGCGCAAAAAGCCCGCCGTCCGCAGACGGCGGGTTTTTTATAATCCCGCAGGAAACCGTACTTTACAGCTGCTTCACCGTGTAATACACCGCCAGGGCAAAGACCACAACGCCCAAGGCCCACATGGCGTAGTACGCCACGGCGGCGCTGAACAGCCCCAGCACCACCGCCGCGGCGGACAGCCCGGCAGCGGCGTAAATGGGCAGCAGGTCCGCCTCCGGGGGAAGCAGATTCCCAAGCTTCTTGTTCTTCGCCAGATAGCACAGTCCCGCCAGCAGCAGCACATACGCCACGGCCAGCGCCTTCACAGGCAGGCCCAGCGTCAGGTGATTGAACAGGCGGCGGCACATCCACAGAAGAATCAGGGTTCCGCTCAGGGCCGTCATGGCCACGGAGCACTCCCGGTCGTAGAAGGCCCAAATGACCGTCAGAACCATGGTCACCGGCACCACCACGCTGAGAAGCGTCACGGCGGACTCGAAATACAGGCGGATGAGCATACTGCCGCCGCCGAAGAACACGCCCAGGCCAATCAGACACCAGCCGATGAGGCGCTTGCGCTGGTCGGCCTTCCAAAGCACGCTTAAAGCCACGCCCAGGACCAGCGCCGCCGCCCCCAGGCCCGCGAAAATCAGCAGCCGGTTATGCCAGGGCAAGGCCTCGGTCACCACGTCGCCGTGGATGTAATACCTGCGCAGAACCAAAAGGTATACCTCCGCCAGACAGGCCGCAAGAAAGAAGATGGTCGCGCCATACAGGGCATTATCCCGCTTCTGGGGCTTTCCGTTCGGATTCTTTGCCATTTATCAAGACCTCCAAGGTGTTTTTTCTTTCAAAAATACCCGGCGGAAACGCTCTCCGCCGACACGCTTAAATAGTATAGCAGACTTTTCTTCCTTTTGCAAGGCCCTTCCCGCCAGGTTTTTTATTTTTTCGCCTAACTCTCCCTTTTTCGTTGAGAAGCGGCCCCGGCCGTGCTATACTATCCATATTGAAATTGCAATCAGACGGACAAAGAGGTTTACTATGAAACGACTCACCGCATATGTTTTACTGACGGTCCTGTTCCTCTCGGGCTGCGGCGCGCAGATGAGCCCGGACGAGGCCCAGGAGAGCATCCAGGTCATCGCCATGGACACCGCCATGCTCATCACCACCTACGGGGAGCGCTCCCCCGCCGCCGCCTACGCCTGCGAGGACGTTATACGGGACCTGGAGGCCAAGCTCTCCCGGACCGTGGAGGACAGCGAAGTCTCCCGGCTCAACGCCGCCGGGGGAGGTGCTGTGGAGATTGGCTGGGATGCCTATTCCCTTTTGGAGCGGGCCGCCGCTTACAGCTCCTCCACCGGTGGGGCCTTTGATATCACGGTGGCCCCGGTGGTCTCCGCTTGGGGCTTCACGGAGGACAGCTTCCGCGTCCCCTCTCGAGCGGAGCTGGACCGGCTTCTCCCCCTGGTAGACAGTTCCCAGGTCTCCGTTACGCCCTCCCTTGATTCCAACGGGGACGGACCCAAGGCCACGGTCACCCTGGGTCCCGGCCAGGCCATCGACCTGGGGGGCCTGGCCAAGGGCTACGCCGCCGACAAAATCGTGGGGGTCCTTCGGGAACACGACGTGCCCCGGGCCAACATCAACCTGGGCGGCAACGTGCTGGCCTATGGCGGCCGGCCCGACGGCACCCCTTGGCGGGTGGCCATTCAGGATCCGGCCCGGGTGGGCGAGCAGGACGCCTTCGCCGGAGTGCTGGCGCTGACGGATTCCTTTGCCGTCACCTCCGGGGGCTACCAGCGGTATTTCGAACAGGATGGAAAAACCTATCATCATATTATCGACCCCGCCACGGGATACCCGGCGGACAGCGGCCTGACCTCCGTCACCGTTGTCGCCGCCCTTGGAGAGGGGGACGGCAGCGGCTTCCCCGGCACCATGTGCGACGCCTATTCTACCGCCCTTTTTATCATGGGGGAGGAACGGGCTCTGGCTTTCTGGCGGGACGAAATGATGTGGGGCGAAGAGGGCTGTCCTTTTGACCTGGTGCTGGTGACAGAGGACGGCCGGGTTGTCGTCACGGAGGGGCTGGCGGACCGCTTCACCCTGGAGGAAAGCAGCGGGTATACCCTTGAGGTGGTCTCCCCATGAGGCCGTCCCCCAAGCTCTACCCCACGGCCTGGGACGCACTGGTAGTCCTCTGCGTGGCGGCGCTGGCCGTCGCCCTGGCCCTGTTCCAGTGGCGGGGCGGAACCGCCCAGGCCCTGACGGCGGTGGTGTCCGTGGACGGCGCGGAGGTGGACCGCTTCCCGCCGGAGGACCTTCTGGAAGGCCCCAGAACCTATACCGGCAGCGGCTATACGCTGGAGGTGGCTCTTGGCATCGACTACGAGGACCCGGAACGGAACGCCCCGCCCCCCTCCGGGAAATCCGGCCTCCGGGTGGCTCTTTCCGACTGCCCCACCCAGGACTGCGTCCACACCGGGACCATCACCAGAGGCGGGCAGAGCATCGTCTGCCTCCCCGCCCGGATCGTCATCCGCCTGGAGGGCGGCGCGCCGGCCCCGGACGCGGTGGACGCGGTCTTAGGTTAGGAGGCGCGGGATGAAGCTGACAACAAAACAACTGACCCTCTGCGCCCTGCTGACGGCTATGGCCCTGGCGCTGAGCTATCTGGAAAATCTCTTTCCCCTCTCCCTGGCCATCCCCGTTCCCGGCGTGAAGCTGGGCCTTGCCAACATTGTGACGGTCTTCGCCCTCTATGCCCTGGGACCGGGGGAGGCGCTTTTGATTCTGCTGGCCCGGTGCTTTCTGGGTGCCCTTTTTGCCGGAAACATGAACGCCCTTGTCTTCTCCCTGCTGGGGGCCTTAAGCGCCCTGGGGACCATGGTCCTCCTCTCCCGGCGGCGGGCGCTTTCCATTTACGGCGTATCCGTAGGCGGCGCGGCGGCCCACAACTGCGGACAAATCGCCGCCGCCCTGCTGACCCTGGGCAGTACCGCCCCCCTCTATTATCTGCCCGTTTTGCTGGCGGTATCCCTGCTTACCGGCGGACTGACCGGGCTGGCCTCCGCCTGCCTGTTCCGGGGACTCCGGCACACCGACTTGATGAAAGGCTGACGCGTATGGACAAGAAGGACAAAAAGGACGAAATCATCCTCCAGCAGCTGGAGGTCATCCAGACCCTGACGGAGCACAACCTCCGCCGGATGGGAACGGATTTCTGGGGCTCCCCCCTGACCCCAGAGGTCAAAACGCCGGAGGCCCCATCCCGGGATGCCCCCAAATCCCCGGCCTCCTCCCAAGGCAAGCCCGACGCTCCGGAGGCCCCCCAGACCGCAGGCGCGCGTACCGAGCCCCAGGAGGAGGCTCCTCCGCCGGAGAAGCTGGAGGATCTGCAAAAGGAGCTGGACGGCTACATCGGCCTTGCCGCCGTAAAAAAGGAGGTCCGAAACCTCATTGATTTGGTAAAGGTCCACCAGCTCCGGGAGAAAAACGGCCTGCCGGTGACGGAGCTGTCCCTCCACATGGTCTTCTCCGGCAGTCCCGGCACCGGAAAAACCACCATCGCCCGGCTGATGGCCCGGATCTTCCACTCCCTGGGCATCCTCTCCAAGGGGCAGCTGGTGGAGGTGGACCGGGCCGGGCTGGTGGCGGGCTACGTGGGCCAGACGGCGCTGAAGACCAGTAAGGCCGTGGAAAAGGCCCTGGGGGGCGTGCTGTTCATCGACGAGGCCTATGCCCTGAACGGCTCCTCGGGGAACGACTTCGGCCAGGAGGCCATCGACACCATCCTCAAGGCCATGGAGGACCACCGGGACGACCTGGTGGTCATCGCCGCCGGATACGACGATTTAATGGATCGCTTCATTCACTCCAACCCCGGTTTGGAATCCCGCTTCAACCGCTTTTTGCACTTCGAGGACTACACGCCGGAGGAGCTGCTGGCCATCTTCAAGATGCGCTGCGAGAAGGGCTGCTATGAGCTGGAGGAGGACGCCGAGGGCCTTGTCCGGGACTTCCTCCGGGAGGAGAACCGGGACCCGGAGTCCTTCGGCAACGCCCGGGGGGTGCGGAATGTCTTTGAGCGGATCTTAGTCTGCCAGGCCAGCCGCCTGGCGGGACAGGGAGCCGTCACCCGGGAGGATTTGATGAAGCTGACGGCGGCGGACGTGGAGGCCGCGCGGGACGGAGAACACCTTGACCCCCTTGGAGGCCTGTGATGAAAAATCTTCTCTGCCTGCTGCTGGCCCTGGCCCTGTGCTCCGGGCCGGCGGCCTCGGCGGTAAAGTGGGCGTCTCCCGCTTCCGCCCATCCAGCGGTGCACTATGACGACATGCTCCCCGTCACCGCCTTCGACGAGACGGCCCTGCTCTCCGCCCTGAAGGAATTGGAAAGCACCTGTTCCCGCCACAGCCGGGACCGGGGAAGCCGGGAGACCCGCCGCCGGGTCCAAGCCCTCTATGAACAGATCATGGAGGAGACGGACCTGCTGGCCACCCTGGCCAACCTCAGCGCCATCCAGTACGACGCCAGCGGCGGAGCTCCGGAGGAGGCGGCGCTGTACCTGGAGCTCTCCGCCCAGCAGACCCGGCTTACCAGCCGCTGCTATCAGGCCCTGGCCGTAATGGCCGCCTCTCCCTACGGCGATATTCTGGACGCGGACGCCGGGGAGGGCGCGGCGGACAGCCTCATGGGCTACCGGGGACTGACGGAGGAGGAAGCCGCCCTCTATGAGGAAGAGGACCGGCTGATCCAGACCTACGACCAGATTATGGAACAGGGTGTTCCCGTCCTGGCGGAGGGCCGTATCTGGACGGCGGAGTCTCTGGAGTCCGCCGGGGTGGACGGGGAGACCTATGAGGCCGTCAGCCAGGCCCTGGCGGAAGAGCGGTACCGGGCCGCCGGGGAGGTTTACCTCCAACTGGTCCGCCTGCGGGCGGAGCAGGCCCAGTGGGCGGGCTATGACGATTACGCCGAATACGCCTACGAGGCCCTCTACACCCGGGACTACGGTCTGGAGGACGCCGCGGACCTCCACCGGCTGGCAAAGCGGTACATCCTCCCCCTCCAGCTGCGCCTGCTGGAGGAGACCAGCGAGCAGGAGCTCCGGGCCCTCAGCGTGCGGAGCCGCATGGACGGCGAGGAGGTGCTGGATGCCATTCAGCCCTTCGCGGAGGGCTTTGACCGGGAGATGGGAGAGACCTTCCGCTTCCTGCGGGACCACCACCTCTACGACATCGAGTACGGCGAGGCCAAGCTGCCCACCGGCTACACCGTGGCCCTGCCCGCCTACGGCAGCGCGTTTATTTTCAACAGCCCTTACGGCGACTATCAGGATCTCAGCGACACGGTGCATGAGTTCGGCCACTTCTTCGAGACCTTCCACTGTGCCCAGCACGACCTTTGGACGGACTTCAACATCGACGTGGGAGAAATTCACTCTCAGGCTTTGGAGCTGATCTTTGCCGGACAGGCGGAGGAGCTCTTTGGAGAGCGGTACGGAGAAGCCTACCGGAACGCGGTGCTCTACAACATTCTGGATTCCATTTTGGACGGCTGTCTTTACGACGAGTTTCAAACGGCGGCCTACCAAAACCCGGAGATGACCGCGGAGGAGCTGAACCGGCTTTTCAAGGTCCTGTCGGAGGACTACGGCTATTCCTACGGCCCAGGCGTGGACGCGGACCCCGCCTGGGTGGAGAACGCCCACAACTTCCAAAATCCCCTGTACTTCATCAGCTACGCCACCTCCGCCCTCTCCGCCCTGGACCTGTGGTTTCTCTACCTGGACCGTCCCCGGGAGGCCAAGGAAACCTACCTGGAGCTCTCCGCCCTGTCCCTCTCCATGCCTTACATGGCGGCTGTGGAGGAGGCGGGTCTCCGGGACATCTTCGAGCCGGAGACCGTCCCCGCCCTGTCGGAGACGCTGGAGGAGTATCTGGACGGCAGGCCCATCTCTTACGGCGAACAGCAGGGCGGCACGGCGGGGCGCTTTGAGGAAATTCTCCTGATTCTCTGCTTTGTTCTTGTAGCCCTGGGGGCTGTGCTCCGCCTCCGGCGCGCCCAGCGGCAGCGGGCAGAGCGCCGCCGGGACGCCAACGACCCCTGGCCTTCCCAGGAGAGGCGGGAGACCTTCCGCCGGAGCGGGCCGGACCCCTGGTCCGGTCAGGATAAAAAGCCCCCTTGGGAGCTGTAGCTTTATGGGACCGCCTGTTTCAGGCGGTCCCCAGCCTGTCGAAAAGCGGCCTGTTTGGAGAATATCCAGACAGGCCGCAAAGATATTGAAGGATAAAAGATAAAGGCAGTTGTGGAGGTGGGAACGGGAAGAGCGCTTTCTGGCTTTCCAGCTCGCCAGCTTTTTGAGGTTCATGGCAGCAAATTTAAGCCTCACCCAGTTGGATACCCGGGTCAGACCACGGTAAAACGTGTAGCGCGCAGTTTTTGGATTTGGTACATAAATGCCGGGTCGGGCACTGAGCGCAGATTTTCGGGTCGCTTGCGTATTCCCGGTAACCATCCCGGTTGGTGGTGCGGTAAGCCAGGGGCTGGTATTCCGGACAGATCACGCAGCCGTAGTATTCATCATAGACGTAAGCCCACCAGGGATGTCCGCCCTTTCGGGTCACGGGACGCTTGTAAGCAGTGGACAGCACCCGGCCATCATCAAACACTTTCCTGCAGATGTGCGGGGTCTTGCAGGCAGCGTCTGCCACCACGGTCTCTGCCTCGGGAAAGGCCTGGGTCAATTTGTTGTAGACATCATCAAACGCCACGCTGCCGTGGACATTGCCGGGGGTAACCACAGCCTCCAGTACACAGCCGTTCTTGTCGCAGGCAGTGTGAGCTTCGCAGGCAAAGCACCGCTTATGCTCTCCTTTGTGAAACAGCCCGCACTCCGGGTTCTTCACTCAGCGTGTATCGCAGGAACCATCGGTACGCTGCATCCGTCTTTGCTCTGCGGAGCGTCCCCGGCAGCGATACGTTCCCGTCCAGGTGTTGGAGCAGCACCAGTTTGAACAGCACTGCCGGATCGATACTCCTCTATTCCCTATTTTATCATCTTTATATGAAAAAGTCTGCCTTGTGGCAGACTTTTTCGACAGACTGAAGCAAGTCAGTTTATCTGACTTGCTTTACTGGATATAGTATGTAGACTAGCGTGCGTCTACTGCTGTATTGGGATTTGTGATGTTTCCATTTTCGTCTACAATAGCTCCAGGCCTTAACTCGGGATGGTTCTCTCCTGTATTGTGTTGATTTGCCCATGCATCCATGCCTGTTAAACCCTGGCCAGCTGCTTCGTTGTCTGCTCTGTTCTTATCTTCTTGTGATTGACCGCCACTGGGCTGGGATTGTTGTTGACTACTGCTTTGAGTTGGCTGTTGGATTTGTAGCTGACCGCCACCGCCAGGCTGCTGTTGCTGAACTACGGGCTTTGTAGTGCTTAAGTAGCTGTTTGACACATAAACTATGTTGCCGTTGCTGAGTTGTATGCGGCTCCAACCTTCTGCTTCTGCTGTTCCAATGCCTATACGGGTTACACTGTCTCCCTTGTTGAGCGAACCCGCTTTATCAAATGATGTTCCTGCTCCATTACGGAGATTTACCGTGCCGGTTGCATAGACTGTTTCGTTAACGTCAGTGAATAACTGCACCTCGTCCTCTTGGGATTCTGTTTCCTCCGGGGGCTGGGTGTCCTCGGTTTCAACGGGGGCCGCCGGGGTCTGCTCGGGTTCGGGCTCCGGGACTGGGTCCTTGATTGGTTCGGGGGTTGCGATTGGCTCCGGGGCTGATGTGCTGGGGGCTGGGTCCGTGGGTTGCTCCGCATTGGGCTGACCGCAAGCCGTCAACGATAAAGCAAGGGCCAGAGCAAGGGCGTATATCAGCGTCTTTTTCATCGTGTGTTCTCCTTCCACATTATTCTTCGTTCTGTCTCAACGGTCTGGTCCTTGGGGGTGGGTTCTTCCCGTCCCCCATGGGCTTTGCCCGGGACCGCCGAGACAACAAAAGCGGCGCAGGGTTTTGCTATATCCCTACACCGCCGAAAGCTAAACACACATTCCCATTTTTCACGCTTGAATAAACCGTGATTATTTGATAAAATGAGGACGGCGCAGAAATCTGCTGTGTGGGAGGTCATCTCTCCTGCATAGGGGCGTGGGGTGCTGGAACACTTCACGCCCTGCCTTTATTTGCTTCTGCTGGCTCTTGCTTCATTATAGCCAATAGAGTCTAAATTGTGCAAGGGATTTTTGTATTGTTGTTGACAAAGTGGCGTGGTGAGTAAGTCGGCGGCTGGACACAAGGCGGGGACGCTGGACAGCATGAAAAAACAGGGGGCCGGGTTTCGGCCTCCTGTTTCTCTGTTTTTTAGAGTTCGGCTGGGTTGGTGTTGATACTTCCTTATTGTGCCCCGGCTTCTTTTTGCTTCTTCAAGAAACCGTGAACACACTTATTCCTTCACAGCGGCCTTCAGGGCCTCCGCCCGGTCGGTCTTCTCCCAGGCTACGCCCAGGTCCTCCCGGCCCATGTGGCCGTAAGCGGCCAGCTTGCGGTAGATGGGCTTGCGGAGATCCAGGTCCCGGATGATGGCGGTGGGACGGAGATCGAAGACCTTGCCCACGGCCTCCTCCAGCTTCCCGTCGCTGACGGTTCCCGTGCCGAAGGTTTCCACCATGATGCTCACGGGTTTGGCAACGCCGATGGCGTAGGCCAGCTCAATCTGGCAGCGCTTGGCCAGGCCCGCCGCCACGATGTTCTTGGCCACCCACCGGGCGGCGTAGGCGGCGGAGCGGTCCACCTTGGTGGGGTCCTTGCCGGAGAAGCAGCCGCCGCCGTGGGGGGCGCTGCCGCCGTATGTATCCACGATGATCTTCCGGCCCGTCAGTCCCGCGTCGGCGGCGGGGCCGCCCTTGACGAAGCGTCCGGTGGGGTTCACATAGTACTTGGTGTTCTCGTCCAGCATTTCGGCGGGCAGGACCTCCTTGGCCACCAGGTTGATCATGTCCCGGCGGATCTGCTCCAGGGTCACGTCCGGGTTGTGCTGGGTGGAGATGACCACGGTGTCGATGCGGACCGGGTTGTTGTTTTCGTCATATTCCACGGTGACCTGGCTCTTGCCGTCGGGGCGCATGTAGGAGACCAGGCCGCTCTTGCGGACCTTGGTCATCTGAAGGCAGAGCTTCTGGGCCAGGGACAGGGGCAGGGGCATCAGCTCCGCCGTCTCGTCACAGGCGTAGCCGAACATCATGCCCTGGTCGCCTGCGCCGTGGTTCAGCTCGGATTCCTCGTTGTTCTTGTTTTCCAGGGATTTGTCCACGCCCAGGGCGATGTCGGCGGACTGCTCGTCAATGGAGGTGATGACGCCGCAGGTGTCGCAGTCGAAGCCGTATTTGCCCCGGTCATAGCCGATGTCCCGGACCACCTCCCGGGCGATTTTGTCGATGTCCACATAGCAGCTGGTGGTGATTTCGCCCATGACGTGGATGAGCCCGGTGCAGGCCGTAGTCTCACAGGCTACCCGGCCCTGGGGGTCCTTTTCCATGATGGCGTCCAGGACGGCGTCGGAAATCTGGTCGCAGATTTTGTCGGGATGCCCCTCGGTAACGGACTCCGAGGTGAAGAGGTAATGTCTTGCCATAGCGTTCTCCTTCTCGCTTTCCCTGAAAGCGGCGCGCCTTTTTTCTTCCCGCGCGCTGGGACAATTTGGGGCGGCTGAACAGCCCGGAAAGGCAAAGAAAAACCGCGCATTTCGACGCGAAACGCACGGGAAATCTTTCCTCGCTCCTCATCTGTCGTTTCCGCCGGATTTGGCACCTTTCCTAGGGAGGTTGCCGTGGCTTCATCGGGCCGTTCCCTCCGCCACTCTTGATAAGGATATTTACTTACGTAATATTGTATCAGGTCCTGCGGGTTTGTCAAGGGCTCCCCGCCCTTTTTCGCCGGAAATTTTTCCCGGTAAAGGCAATGTTCAAAAAATGTTGGTGACTTTTTCCGGCGAACGGGGTATAATGCTCTTTAATTCTAGAACTGAAATCGGGAGGGAGCCCCTTTGAGAAAGCTGAACAGCGCCATGGAGCGTTTCGCGCTCCAGCACCCCAACTTCGGCGTCCCCAACCTCATGCTGTACATCGTCATTGGAAACGTGATCGCCTTTTTCCTGCTGCGCATGACCAGCGGCCTGGCCATCCAATTTTTATACTTCGACTGGGGGCTGGTTCTCCGCGGGCAGATCTGGCGGCTGCTGACCTTCGTCTTTGTACCGGAGAGCACGCAGCCCTTCAACCTGATTTTGTCTTTGTACTTCATGTACTTCATCGGCTCCATGCTGGAGCGGGAGTGGGGCACGCCGAAATTCAACCTCTACTACCTCTCCGGCGTGGTCCTGACCCTCATCACGGGCGTCGCCAGCCACTACGCCTTCGGCTACGGCGTGCTGATGGGGACCTACTACGTGGGCATGTCCATGTTCCTGGCCTTCGCCGCCCTGTATCCCGACGCCCGGCTGATGCTGCTGTACATCATCCCGGTGAAGGCCAAGTGGCTGGCCCTGGCGGACGTGGCCCTCTTCGCCGTGGACATCATCGCCGCCCTGCTCCGGGGGGACTGGCTCAGAGCCCTGCTGCCCGTCATCGCCCTTTTGAACTTCCTGATCTTCTTCTGGTGTGAGATCGTGGATCAAATTGACCGGCGGCGGGCCTATGCCCGGCACCGGAACTCCCATCAGACCATCCAGTTCAAGTCCGCCGTCCGCCAGCAGCGGAAGAAGGAGGCCCAGCAGGGCTACCGGCACAAGTGCTCCGTCTGCGGCCGGACCGACACGGACTGCCCGGACCTGGAATTCCGCTACTGCTCCCGCTGCGCGGGCTACCACTGCTTCTGCGTGGACCACATCTTCAACCACGAGCATTTCAAGGAGTGAACCCTTTGAGAAATCCGTTTCCGAATCCCCGGCGCCGCCTGTCCCTGCCCCTCAGCCTGCTGGCGGCGGTGCTGCTGGCCGGGGGCATCACCCTGCTGGCCCTCTGGTGCCAGCCCAACTCCTTCCGGGGGCTCCTCTCCGGCTTCCTCCGCCAGCCCCTGCTGATTGTCCTCAACGCCCTGCCCGTGGGGCTTTTGCTCCTGGCGGCGGCGGCGCTTCTGCGAAACGTCTTCTTCGGCGCGGCCCTGGTGAATCTGGCGGTATGCGCCCTGTCCATCGCCAACCGGGTGAAAATTGAGGTCCGGGACGAGCCGGTGTTCCCCCGGGACTTCGCCCTTTTAAAAGAAGTGGGCAGCGCCCTGGAGAGCTACGACATCCACTATCCGGCGGCGCAGATCGCGGCGGCAGTCCTGGTAACCGCTGCCCTGCTGGCCCTGGGGGTTTTCATTGGCTGCAAGCCCTTTCCGGCGGAGCGGCTCCGGGGCTGGGCCGGAAGCCTCGCGGGCTTTGCGCTCTCCCTTGCCGTTCTGACGGGGCTGATTTTCACCGTTTACGCCTCCAAGGGCCTTTACCAGTCCTTCAAGGTCAGCAACGCCGAATACGTCCCCGCCGTCTTCAACGACCTGGGCTTCCCCTATGCCTTTTGCCACCATTTCACCACCTACCTGGTGGACCGGCCCGAGGGCTTCAGCCGCGCCGGGGCGGAGGAGTGGGAGACCGGGGACCGTACCGGGCTGGGGAAGGACGTCAGCGTGATCATGGTGATGAACGAGGCGTTTTCCGACATCACCGACGCTCCGGCCTTCCCGTATACGGAGGAGAACGATCCCCTGCCCAACCTCCACGCCCTCCGGCGGGACCCCCACGCCCTCAGCGGCCATGTGGTGGTGCCCGGCTTCGCCGGGGGCACGGCCAACACGGAATTTGACGTGCTGACGGGGATGCAGACCATGGCCCTCTCCGCCTCCACCACCTCCGCCATGCGGGTGGTGAACCGGAATCTGGACAGCCTCTTCCGGGTCTTTGGGAACGACGGCTACGAAACCGCCTTCTGCCACCCGGGGGACAACTGGTTTTACAACCGGGAAAACGTCTACCGCTGGTTCGGCGCGGAGGAAAGCCTGTTTATCGGGGACATGGAGGCCCCGGAGTACAAGGGCCGCTGGGTGACCGACGATTATACGGCAGACCTGATTGAAGGAGCCTTTGAAAAGGCGCGGGCCCCCCTGTTCCACTTTACCACCACCATCCAAAACCACATGTCCTACACCGCCGACAAGTACGGCCCGGGCTACCGCTTCCCGCCCACAGGCATCTCCGGCCTCTCGGAGGAGGCGGAGACCCTTCTGAGCGTCTACGTGGAGGGCGTCCGGGACGCGGACGCCATGCTGGGCCGCCTCTGGAAGTACTTCGACGCGCAGTCCGAGCCGGTGGTCCTGGTCTATTGGGGGGACCATCTGCCCTACCTGGGGAACGACATGCTGGGCTACAAGGAGCTTGGCGTCGACGTGGCCCCCGGCCCGGACGGCCGGGAGAACCTGGCGGCCTACAAAACCCCCTACGTTCTCTGGGCCAATGATTCGGCGGCGGAGGTTCTGGACTGGGACAACGCCGCGGAGGCCCTGGACCTGCCGGAGACCGTCTCCGCCTGCTTCCTGGGGGCCGCTGTTCTGGAGCTGACGGGCCGGGGGGAGGAGAGCCCCTGGTTCTCCTTCCTGAATGCGCTCCGCCGGGAGCTGCCGGTGGTGCAGAAGAGCACGTATCAATTGGCGGACGGCTCTTTCACGGAGGAGCTTTCCGGCGAGCAGCGGGAGCTCGTTCAGAAGTGGCGGCGGTGGAGCTATTACAAGCTCCAGTATAAGGAGGTCCCATGAGCGCCCGGCCCCTGGCCCTGTGCGGCGTGCTGACCGCCCTGGCGGCGGCCCTGCTTGCCCTGGGCGGCGTGATTCCCGGCATGGTCTTCTGCGCCCCCATCCTGGCCATGGGCGCGCTGCTGCCGGTGCTGGAAGAGCTGGGCCCCAAGGCCGCCGGAACGTCCTACGCCGCCGCGGCCATTCTGGCCCTTCTGCTGGCGCCGGACCGGGAGACCGCCTTTGTCTACCTGTTCTTCGGCTGGTATCCCATCCTCCGGCCCAGGATCGCCGCCCTGCCCTCCCGGCTTTTGCGCCTTGCGGCCCGGCTGGCGGTGTGCAATGTTACGGCCCTGCTGCTCTATGGCCTGGTTCTGCGGCTTATGGGCCTGACGGCGGAGCTGCTGGAGTCCGCTTGGTACTTTAACGCGGCGCTGCTGGCGGCGGGGAACGTGGTCTTTTTGCTGACGGACTCCACCCTGGCCCGGCTGACCAATATCTGGCACTGGAAATTGAAAAAGCATTTATACCGATAAGTATTGTGATTGAGGTGATACCATGAAAACCGCGCTGGTCCTGGAGGGCGGAGCCCTGCGGACCATCTACTCCTCCGGCGTGTGCGACGCTTTCCTGGACGGGGAGCTTCCCCTGCCGGACTACACCCTGGGGGTCTCCGCCGGGATAGCCTACGGCGTCAGCTACCTCTCCCGGCAGAGCCGCCGGAATCTGCAATTGATTTGCCACTATGCCAATGACAAGCGCTACATGGGCTTTCGCAACCTGGCGGACCCCCGGAACCGCTCCTACTTCGGCCTCCGGTTCGCCTATGAGACCATCCCCAACGAGCTGATTCCCTTTGACTACGACGCCTTCGCCGCCTATCCGGGCCGGGCGGAGGCGGTGGTGACCAATCTGAACACCGGGGAGGCGGAATATCTCCCCGTTCCCCGGCGGGACTCGCCCAATTTGCACCTGCAGGCCACCTGTGCCATCCCGCTGATGTTCCCCATCATCCGCATCGGGGGCCAGCCCTATCTGGACGGCGGCTGCGCCGACGCCATCCCCTGGCGGCGGGCCTTCCATGAGGGCTGTGACCGGGTGGTGGTGGTGCTGACCCGGGAGCGGGACTACTACAAGAAGCCGGGCCGCTCCGATCAGGCCATTGGCCGGGCCTTCAAAAAATACCCCTATTTCCAGGAGACCATGCGGACCCGGTCGGAGCGCTACAACGCCTGCCGGGAGGCCCTGTTCGACCTGGAACGGCAGGGCCGGGTCCTGGTCATCGCCCCCAGGGACACCCTGGGCTGTTCCCGGACGGAGAAGAACCTGGACACCCTCCGCCGCCTGTGGCAGGAGGGGTATTTCGACGGACGCCGGGAAATCGAGCGGGTCCGGGAGTTCTGGACAGCAGAATAAGGAACGCCCCCTGATGGAATCCATTCCACCAGGGGGCGTTTTTTCACCTGGAAAACTGCGTTGCCGTTGCTCCGGCCCGGTTTCTCACCAGACAGAAAGAGCGTGCGAAAGCTCTTTATGCTGCCTTTTTCTCGCGAGAAAAAGTTAGTCCTCGCACAGGCCGGCTGTGATGATGGCCATGGAGTAAACCTCCTGGGCGTTGCAGCCCCGGGAGAGGTCGTTGATGGGGGCGTTCAGGCCCTGGAGAATGGGGCCGTAGGCATCGAAGGAGCCCATGCGCTGGCAGATCTTGTAGCCGATGTTGCCCGCGTTGATATCCGGGAAGATGAAGGTGTTGGCCTGGCCGTGGACAGGGGAGTCCGGACACTTGGTCTTCATGACCCGGGGAGAGACGGCGGCGTCGAACTGGAGCTCGCCATCCACCACCACGCCGGGGAGGGCGAACTTCGCCTTTTCGCAGGCGCCCCGCATTTTGTCCACGTCCTCGCCCGCGCCGGAGCCGTGGGTGGAGTAGCTGAGGAAGGCCACCTTGGGGTCGATGCCGAAGGTCCGGGCCGTGGAGACGGTTTCCACCGCGATCTCCACCAGCTCCTCCTCGTTGGGCTTGATGTTGATGGCGCAGTCCGCCATGGCGAACACGTCCGGGTCGCCGGTGGCGGAGGGACGGACCAGGATGAAACAGCTGGAGACGATCTTGCACCCCGGCTTGGTCTTGATGAGCTGGAGGGCGGGGCGGACGGTGTCGGCGGTGGAGTAGGTGGCGCCGCCCAGGAGGGCGTCGGCGTAGCCCATCTTCACCAGCATGGTGCCAAAGTAGTTGCCCTGCTTCAGGGCGGCGCGGCACTGGTCCTCGGTCATCTTGCCCTTGCGGAGGGCCACCATCTCGGCCACCATCTTGTCCATGTCCTCAAAGGTCTCGGGGTCCAGGATCTCCGCGCCCTTGACGTTGAAGCCAACCTCCTCGGCGGCGGACAGGATTTCCTCCCGGTTGCCCACCAGCACGGGCATCAGGAACGTGGCGGACAGCAGGCGGGCGGCGGCCTCCAGAATGCGGGGGTCGGTGCCCTCGGTGAACACGATCTTGCGGGGATGGGCCTTCAGCTTTTTGATGAGAAATTCAAACATGTCTTTTCCTCCAGATGTACAAGTCTTCGCGGGGGTTTTATAGATCCATTATACACGTTTGCCCGCCCTGGTCAATCCAAATTTCGGGACGGCCGCATAAAAATTTACGGTTTTGTCACCAATTCCCAGCCCCAATATGGCACACTGAACCCGCCGCCTGGGCCGTCTGCTGTCGAAAACGCCGGAAACGCCCGGAAAACCCGCGCTTTTTTGCTCCTCTCAGGACTTGACGGAAGGGGAAAAAAGCGGTATGATAGACATCGGTAACAAATTGTAACTTTTTTAGAACATTCCGGCCCGCCCATTCCCGGGGAGGGCCCCATATAAGGAGACCCTATGAGCGAAGACAGGAAAAAAACCGCCGCCCAGGCCCCGCCCCGGCAGGACGGCAAGCCGAAGCCGGAGGCCGCCGGAGAGCGGGAGGACTTCCCCGAGGGCTGGAGCCCTTGGCGGGAGTGGGACCTCCCGCCGTCCATCCGGGATTGGGAACCGGAGGAAGGCGGGCGGGAGCGCCCGGAGCGCTCGGAGCGCCGCGCCGCCTCCCGCAGCCGGAACCGCCGGAGCGCCGCCGCCCGGAAAGCCCGCCCGCAGGAGCGGCAGGAGAACCGTTCCCCCCGGAAGGCCATTGCCGAAAAACGGCTGCATTTCCGCCGCCGCTGGCGGCGCATCGTCCGGGAGAACAAGGCCCACCGCTTCCCGGAGTCCGAACGGCTGCCCATTCAATTGGTGCTGCTTCTCTGGGGCCTGCTGCCCATGTGGGGCAGCCTCCTCCAGGAGCGGGTGCTGCAAAAGAACAGCGCCTCCCGGCAGAAGAGCGCCCGGAGCGACCAGAAAAAGCGCCGTTGGCGCATTCACCCCGCCGTCTTCCTGGGGGGGGGCTGCGTGATGGCGGCGATCGTGCTGTTCTTCTCCACCTACACCAACGGCGTTACCGTCACCTACGACGGGAAGGTGCTGGGCTCCCTCTCCAGCGAGGCGGAGGCCGAGGAGGCCCGGGCGGAGCTGGAGCAGGTCACCGCCCGTACCCTGGGCCGGAGCTTTACCATCGACGACTCCCTGATTCAGTACTCCTCCGGTTTGCTCCGCCGCCAGGACCTGGTGGACAAGGAGGTTTACGAGGAGGCCTTGAGCGAAGAGGTGGGCATGGTCACCGCCGCCTACTGCCTTTACGTGGATGGGGAGCGCATCGGGGCCACGCCCTACCAGGGAGCCCTGGAGCAGCTGCTAAAGCAGATCCAGCTCTCCGCCACCAACGAGGGCACCATCTCCGTCTCCTTTGCCGAGAATGTGGAGGTCAAGGAGGAGTACGTGCCCACCGACAGCCTGATGAACCTGGGCTACGTGGCCGAGACCCTGTACAGCACAAAAACCGCCGAGGTCACCTACACCGTGGCCAAGGGAGACACCTGGTCCGAGATTGCCGAGGACCACGGCCTGACCTCCAAGGAGCTGGAATCCCTGAACCCCGGCTACAACATCGACAAGCTGCAAATCGGCGAAATCCTCACCATGTCCGCCTCCGTGCCCTACCTGACCATGACCGTGGTTCAGCAGGAGCGGTATGTGGACAGCGTAGCCTTCGACGTGGAGTACACCGACAGCCCGGACATCTACGTGGGCGACTACAAGGTCACCTCCGCCGGAGAATACGGCGCGGCGGACACGGTGGCCAACGTCACCTATATCAACGGACAGGAAACGGAGCGGACCGTCCTCTCCAGCGTCACCCTCCGCCAGCCCGTCACGGAATACCGGCTCCAGGGCACGAAGCCCCGGCCCACCTGGCTTCCCACCGGCAGCTTCCGCTGGCCCACCACGGGGCGGATCAGCTCCCGCTTCGGCGGGCGGAGCTCCCCCGGCGGCATCGGGTCCACCAACCACAAGGGCATCGACATCGCCGTCCCGAGAGGAACTCCCATCTACGCCGCGGACGGCGGCACGGTCACCTACTCCGGGTGGATGGGCGGCTACGGCTATCTGGTTCAGATCGACCACGGCAACGGCTATGTGACCCGCTACGGCCACAACAGCAGCCTGACGGTCTCCGTGGGCCAGAAGGTCTACAAGGGCCAGCAGATCGCCCGGGCCGGCTCCACCGGCAACTCCACTGGAAACCACTGTCACTTCGAGGTCCGCTACAACGGCGTGGCCAAGAACCCGCTGAACTACCTGTAGCCACGGATAAAAGGACCGCCGGAAAAATCCGGCGGTCCTTTTGGCTGCGGTTCTTTAAAGAAAGGCGGCTCAGGGCAGCTTGTACTTCCTCAAATCCTTGTCCAGGCTCTCGGTGAACTCTCCGGCGGCCTTGAAGTCATGGAGGAAGGCGTGGCGCTGCTCGGCGTGGTCCTCCCGCTCCTCCATGACGCAGACGGCGATGTTGGAGCAGTGGTCGGATACCCGTTCCAGGTTCGTCAGAAGGTCGTTCAGGATAAAGCCCAGCTGCACGGTGCACTCCCCGCTCTGGAGGCGGTGGATGTGCCGGGCCCGGATCTCGTCGGTAAGCCGATCGATGGTCTCCTCCAGGGGCTCCACCAGCTTGGCGGCGGCGGGGTCGTCGGCCTGGAAGCAGCTTACCGCCGCGGTCAAAATATCCTCCAGGGCCTGTTCCAGCACCAGGAGCTCCGCCTCCGCCGCGCCGGAGAAGCTGAGCCCCTTTTCGTGGAGCTCCCGGGCGGACTCCTGGATGTTCAGGGCGTGGTCCCCGATGCGCTCGAAGTCCCCGATGGCGTGGAGTAGCCGGGCCACGGTGTGGATATCCTCCATGGAGAGGCCGTGCTGGGAAATCTGCACCAAATAGCCGCTGAGGCGGTCCTCGTAGACGTCCAGCTTGTCCTCGTTTTCCAGAAGCTCCGCTTCCAGATTCCCGTTATACCTGGAAAGCTGCCCCAGGGAGGCCAGAAGGCTCTTCTGGGCCAGGGTCCCCATTTCGCAGGTCATGGCGGCGCACTCGCTGACCGCCGCGCCGGGGGTGCGGAGCAGCAGGGGGTCCAGGAAGGCGAACCGGGGGGTCTTGTCCTCTTCCTTGACAGCCGCCCGGGCCAGCCATTCCAGCTGGCGGGAGAAGGGCAGCAGCAGGGCGGTGGTGCAGACGTTGAAAACCGTGTGGCACAACGCCACGCCCACGGCCCCCACGGCGGAATCCATAAAGGGGAAGTGGAACAGCAAATCCCCGCCGCAGAAGACAATGAGCCCGATGGCCGTGCCGATGATGTTGAAAGCGATGTGGATGACGGACACCCGCTTGGCCCCCCGGGAGACTCCGATGGAGGAGATCAGCGCCGTGACGCAGGTGCCGATGTTCTGGCCCATGATGATGGGGATGGCCACGCCGTAGGTGATGGACCCGGTGAGGGCCAGGGCCTGCAAAATGCCCACGGAGGCCGCCGAGGACTGGATGACCCCGGTGAAGGCCGCGCCCACGGCCACGCCCAGCAGGGGATTGCGGAAGGCGGTCAGCAGGTCCGAGAAGCCCGGCATATCCGCCAGGGGGCTGACGGAGTCCTTCATCATCTCCATGCCGGACATCAAAATGGCGAAGCCAATGAGAATCCGCCCGATGTCCCGCCGCCGCTGGCGCTTGGAGCCCATGATGAGCAGGATGCCCGCCAGGGCGAAGAGGGGGGAGAAGTTCTCCGGCTTCAAGAGGTTCAAAAGCACGCTCTCGCTCTCAATGCCGGTGAGGGACAAAATCCACGCCGTCAGCGTGGTGCCCACGTTGGAGCCCATGATGACGCCGATGGTCTGTCCCAGCTCCATGACGCCGGAGTTCACCAGGCCCACCAGCATCACCGTCACCGCCGAGGAGGACTGGACGGCGATGGTGATGCCCGCGCCCAGGAGCAGGCCCTTCATGGGGTTGGAGGTCATGCGCTTCAGCAGCCGCTCCAACCGGCCGCCGGCCATCTTCTCCAGGCTCTTGGACATGGTGGTCATGCCGTAGAGGAAGAAGGCCAGGCCGCCGCAGAGGGTAAACAGGGAAAAAATATCCATAAGCTTTCCTCGCTTCCGTGTCCGCGCCAAGGCGGACGCTCCATCTTATGTGACGGCTCCATTATATATGTGGAGGGCAGGCGCAGGGAATCGGCGGAATGACCAAAACGCAAATTTTACGGAAATTTTTGGCGTTCCGCCCAAAATTATTCTTCCGCTTTGTCTGTTTCGCCGGTTCCCTCTTCCTCCGGCTCCGGAATCCAGGGGCAGCGGCCGTAGAACGAGGTCTGTGAGCGGATTTCCTCCGCCAGCTCCGGCGCGGCCTGGCCGGGGAGAAGCCGCCAGCGCCAGTTGCCCGCGCCCACGCCGGGGACGTTGATCCGGCTCTCGCTGCCTAAGGCCAGGTAGTCCTGCATCTGGGCCACAAACAGCTCCGCGACGCTGCCCTGCCCCGCCCGCAGCAGGGCAAGGCGCACCTCCTCCGCCCCGGAAACTCCCAGGTACTTCTCGGCGAAGGCCCGCTCCCGCTTGGGGGCGGAGGCATACCACCCGGCGGCGGTGTCGTTGTCGTGGGTGCCGGTGTAGCAGACGCAGTTGGGCTGGTAGTTGTGGGGCAGGTAGGCGTTGGAGGGGTCCGAGAAGGCGAACTCCAGCACCTTCATCCCCGGCAGGCCGGACTCCTCCCGGAGCTGGTGAACGCCTTCCGTCAGGATGCCCAGATCCTCGGCGATGAAGGCGATGCCCTGAAACCAGGAGGTCAGCACCCGCAGCAGGTCCATGCCGGGACCCTTCTCCCAGGAGCCCACCCGGGCGGTCTCGGCCCCTGCCGGGACGGCCCAGTAGCTCTCCAGGCCCCGGAAGTGGTCGATGCGGATGATGTCGAAGAGCTTGGAAGCTCCCTCCACCCTCCGAATCCACCAGCCAAAGCCGTTGCGCTTCATGGCTTCCCAGTCGTACAGGGGATTTCCCCAGAGCTGGCCGTCCTCAGAGAAGTAGTCCGGCGGCACGCCCGCCACCTTGGAGGGCTTCCCCTCCTCGTCCAGAAGGAACTCCTTCCGCTCACTCCACACGTCGGCGGAGTCCAGGGAGACGTAAATGGGCAGGTCCCCGATGAGGCCCAGGCCCAGGCCGTTGACATAGGTTTTCAGCGCCGCCCACTGGGTAAAGAACCAGTATTGAACGCAGGTCTCAAAGGCCGCCTCCTCCGCCAGCTCCACCCGCCAGCGTTCCACGGCCTCCGTTTCGTGGCGGCGGAGGCCCTCGTCGGGCCACTGGAACCAGGGGAGGCCCCCGAAGTGCCGCTTCGCGGCCCGGTAGAGGGCGTACTCCCGGACCCAGGGGCGCTCCTCGGCAAAGGCCCGGGCGGCTTCCGCCGCCTCGCCGCTGACCCGGGAGAAAGCCTTGCGGAGCAGGGGCTCCCGGCTCTTTTTCAGCGCGGCGTAGTCAATCTTGTCCCCGGCGGGGACCTTGGCGGAGGCCAGCTCCTCCTCCGTCAGGAGGCCGTCCCTGGCCAAGAGCTCCAAATCAATGAACAGGGGATTTCCGGCGAAGGTGGACTCGCTGGCATAGGGGGAATCCCCGGCCCCGGCGGGGCCCACGGGGAGAATCTGCCACCAGGACTGCCCCGCGTCCTGGAGGAAGTTGGCGAAGGCCCGGGCCTCCGCCCCCAGGGAGCCGATGCCGTACTCCGAGGGCAGGGAGAAAATGGGCAGGAGGATGCCTGCGGAACGTTTCATAAGAAAACCTCCATGATGAATAGTGTGCCCCCTCATTGTAAAAAAACGCCCCCCGGTTGTCAAGAACCGGAGGGCGCCGGATTTACAGCTTTTTCTCATAGCAGTTCAAAATCTCGCGGATGTATCCGTGAAAGAAAAATTCCGTTCCCCCGGCGAAGCGGTAGCCGATGGAGGGATACAGGCGGTTGGCGGGGGCGTTCCCCTCCCAGGTGTCCAGGCGGATGACCGTCTTGCCCTGGGCCCGGGCGGTTTCCTCGCAGAAGGCCGCCATCCGCTTGGCAAGGCCCTTCCCCGACTGGGCCGGGTGGATGCAGAGGGTGTGGATTACCCCCACCTCCTCCCGCCCCGCCGGAATGGACCAGGAAATTTTGTCGTACTCGGGAAGCTGAATCCCGTTAAGGTTCACCACGCCCCAGAGCGCGCCGTCCTCCTCTCCCACATACAGGGTCCCGGCCTCCAGAGCCTTGCGGGCGTCCTCCGTAGTGGGATAGCTTCCCCGAAGCCAGTTGGTATAGGCGGGACCCTGATCCTCCTTGTCAAAAATCGCCTCGTAAATCTCCCCGATTCGGGGCAGGTCGGCGGCGGTGGCTTTGCGAATCATGGCAACGCGCTCCTCTCTCTTTAATAAATGAAATGGGGGAAAGGCGCGCCGTCCCGGCGCGCCTTTTATCGGGTTCAGGCCTGTTCCTCTCCCGCCTCCCCGGACGGGGGCGCTTCCTCCGGCGCTTCCGCCGCCGGGGGCTGCTCCGCGGCCTCCTCCGGGGCCAGGATCTTCTCGGAAATCATGTGGACCTTCTTGGCCGCCGGTTCAATCTCCGGCGGGCGGGTGGAAGCGTAGGGGTTTTCCACCAGGGCGGGGTCCCGGCCCTCGATGATGGCCACCATCTCCGCGCCGGTGATCGTCTCCTTTTCCAGAAGGTACGCCACCACCTTGTCCATGTCCTCCCGGTTCTCCCGGATCACCTCCACGGCGGTTTTGTAGGCCTCGTCCAGCAATACCTTCACGGCCTTGTCCATCCGGGCGGCGGTGTCCTGGGCGCAGTCCATGCCATAGCCCCCGTCCAGGTACTGGTTCCGCCGGGAGGCCAGGGCCATCATGCCGAATTCCTCGCTCATGCCGAACATGGCTACCATGTTCCTCGCCACATTCGTCGCGTCCTGGATGTCCTGGGAGGCGCCGTTGGTCATGGTGTCCATCACCACCTCCTCGGCGGCCCGGCCGCCCATGGAGACGGTGATCTTCGCCATCAGCTCTTCCTTGGTCCTGAGCTCCGTCTTGTCCTCCTCGGGCATCAGCAGGGTGTAGCCCAGGGAGCCCTGGGTGTGGGGGACGATGGTGATTTTCTGCACCGGCTCCGTGTTCTTCTGCTTATAGGCCACCATGGCGTGGCCCACCTCGTGGTAGGCCACCAGCTTTTTCTCGAACTCCGTCAGGACGCTGCCCTTTTTCTCCGTACCGGCGATGACCAGCTCGAAGGCGGCCAGCATGTCCTCCTGGCTCACCAGCTTCCGGCCCTTCCGCACGGCCCGGAGGGCCGCCTCGTTGACGAGGTTGGCCAAATCCGCGCCCACGCACCCGGCGGTGGCCAGGGCCACCTTCTTCAGGTTCACGTCCTCTCCCAGCTTGATGTTCCGGGTGTGGACCTCCAGGGTGGAGATGCGCCCCGCCAGGTTGGGCCGGTCGATGGTGATGCGCCGGTCAAACCGGCCCGGGCGGAGGAGGGCCTGGTCCAGCACCTCCGGGCGGTTGGTCGCCGCCAGGAGGATAACGCCCTTGGTGGGGTCAAAGCCGTCCATCTCCGCCAGAAGCTGGTTTAAGGTCTGTTCCCGCTCGTCGTTGCCGCCCATGCGGTTGTCCCGGGATTTGCCGATGGTGTCGATCTCGTCGATGAAGACGATGCAGGGGGCCACCTTGCTGGCCTCCTTAAAGAGGTCCCGGACCCGGGACGCGCCCACGCCCACGAACATCTCCACGAAGTCGGAGCCGCTGATGGAGAAGAAGGGCACGTTGGCCTCCCCGGCCACGGCCTTGGCAAGCAATGTCTTGCCGGTGCCCGGAGGGCCCACCAGCAGGGCGCCCTTGGGGAGCTTCGCGCCGATCTCCGTGTACTTGCCGGGGTTGTGGAGGAAGTCGATGATCTCCGTCAGGGACTCCTTGGCCTCGTCCTGGCCCGCCACGTCCCGGAAGGTGACCCCGGTCTGCTTTTCCATGTAGACCTTGGCGTTGGATTTCCCCACGCCGCCGATGCCCCCGATGCCGCCCATGCCCTTTTTGGCCATCCAGTTCATCACCAGGCTCATCACCAGGATGATGATGAAGAAGGGGGCCAGGTTCACCAGGAACAGCAAAATGGGGCTCATGGGGGGCTGATAGTCCTGGTTGATGCGGATGGGTTCCTCATGAGCCGGGTCCAGGGACATGCTGGCCTCCCGGACCCGCTCCACCACCGCGTCATAGGATTGGAGGCGCACGGTGAACAGCTCCAGGGACAGCTTCATCTCCCGGCCTTCCCCGTCCACATGGGTGTAAACGGCGGAACCGTCCTCCTGGGTGGATTTGGTGTATTCCATCCCCTCGCTGTTGGTGTAGACGTAGCCGTCCGCCGGGGTGATGATGAGGATGGATTCGCTGTTGTCAAAGTCCACCCCGGCCACCTTCCCGGCGTCCAGCATATCCAGGAACTCGCTGTACTCCAGCTCTACGCTGCTTGCCTGGTGGCCCATGCTGGTCATGTAGGTGGTGGCGTAGCTCACCAGCACCGCCAGCAGCACGGCCCAGCAGATCAGGTGGATAAAGCCCCGCCAGTTGCTGTTTTTATTCTGGTCCGGCTTTTTCTTGTTGTTGTTTTGGTCCATGTATGCAATTGCTCCTTTCAAGGGAACGCACGGTATTGGTCAAAGCGTGAAACCCGGCGAAATTATATGGCAGTATATCACAGAACCTGGAAACCCACAAGGAGGTTTCATGAAGTTTCTGGAAAATGTCAAGGGTTAAATGCAGAAAAATCTAAAATTGTTTTTTGTGCATTATTCACAAAAGCAATTCTACCCCCTCAATACCGGCCTCCTGGGCAAGCTCCAGCAATACCCGTCCGGCACACCT
>NZ_CATMPS010000019.1:0-54187 GCF_950073225.1 uncultured Oscillibacter sp. | reverse complement strand
AGGTGTGCCGGACGGGTATTGCTGGAGCTTGCCCAGGAGGCCGGTATTGAGGGGGTAGAATTGCTTTTGTGAATAATGCACAAAAAACAATTTTAGATTTTTCTGCATTTAACCCTTGACATTTTCCTCACATTTTCACCCGCTTTCTTTAGTTGATTTTTGAATCTGGCTGTGATAAAATAACATGACTTATAATCATAATGGACGCTAGAAAGCTATCGCTCCTCCATGCCTATGACTTCCCGTCATGTCATGGTTAGAGCATAATCCATAAATTGTTGGATGTCAATTATAAATCCGATAATTATTGGATTTTTGTATATATTGCTCTATTCTTTTTTAAGTGGTGTAGTCTTCAATGAATATTGACTTTTTTGTGCATAATATCAAAGCCCGTTGCCGCATAATGGGAATTAGCCCAACGGAAGCATGTCGTGAAAGCGGCGTTGGCAGGGGTTTTATGGATAGCATAAAACGTGGAAGTTCCCCGTCCATTGACAGAGTTGAAATGCTTGCCAGATTCTTTGACTGCACCATTGGCGAGCTGATAGGAGAAGACACGACAGGGCTGTCCAGGGGCCCGGATCAGCCTTTTTTGGTCATGCGTTTCAACGCCTTGTCAAAGGATGACCAGGAGGAGATTTTGACCCTGGTGGAAATGAAATACCAAAAGGCGCTGCGGGAGATTGCGGAGGCCCAGGAGAAATCGGATAAATGAAAAAAGGGATGTGTCCAACTTGGACACATCCCTTTTCTGCGCTTGCGTTTTTTGCCGGTTTGTGGTATCCTCTTTTCATGCAAGAAGGACGGGGCCAGCTCCGAGAGGAGGGACGCCCATGAGCGCATTGGAAGTCATAGCGCTACTTACGCTCGTGATTGCGGCTGTTTCTCTGGGCTACCAGATAAAGAAATAACCGCCCCCCGACGCTAGCGAGAAGCGGCAATTTCAAGCTACAAACTTGACAAGTTGGCCGACTTCCCTGCTTGCACCCAGGGAGACCGTCCTTCTTGCTTTTTATTATAGCCATGTAACCTGTGGTTGTCAAGTGGAGTGTTGACGGGGATGTGTCCATTCTGGGCACATCCTTTTATCGTTAGTTGACAAAACTTCACCTAGACGGGCCCAGCGACGGGCAGTATAATAGTCCCGTACCTCGAAGGCGCGAGTCCCTAGGTGGAACACTTCCACCTAGACGGGCCGTTTTCGAGCTGGTAGAATGGTTCTACTTTAGGGCGGAGCAGTTTAGGGCGGAGTAAGTTAGGAGAGGAGCGGTGCGGAAAAGGCGTAGCCTTCCCGTCGTTCTGGACAGATCAAGAACAGAAGATACCGAAGCAGGCATTGACAAAATTTGTATATTGTGATATAAAGAAACCATTATTGATTGTTTGTGCGCCCTCCGTGGAACTCGGAGCTGGGCCGCTGGCCTGGGGGCTGCCAGAGAGCAGCATTGCATACGTTGTTAAGGTTGTACGTTGCCGGTGACCCTGGTCCGCAGAAAGGCGGAACGGATGCCGGAGGCATTTAGGGGGCAGTTTGCCCATTTTTGAATTATGACGAAGGAACCGGAACGGGTCTTGACTTTCTGCGAGGCGTCTGCTATGCTGTAGCCATACAGTATCAGAGCTTTGCGAAAGCAAGCGCAGTATCCGTGTTTCAAAGTGTCCGGGTTTTCCCACTGGGAAGGCGCGGACTTTTTTGCGTCCAAAAGTAGCAGAACCCGGCGCTCCGCGCAACGGGAGGGGACCAGTCACCCCCGACCGCCAAGGGTAAAGAAAAGGAGGATTTCCCATGCAAAATCAGATGAAAAGTTATTCTATTTCCGGGCCGGTCCAGACTGCCGGCCAGTTCCGCCTCCGGCAGGGCGGGACTTCCTTCAACCCCTCGCCGTCCTTCTGCCGGGGACGGGACCACGGACGCAGGCGGGATGTTTCCCGCGCCTTGCCCAAGGCTTCGCGTCTGCCGCGGGAACTTTCTTCCCCGTCGCTTTTAAGCGGCTTCACGGCGATCATACTGACCACGATATACAACGGAGACGGACCAGCTAGATCGGCTGCTTCCGGCCTGTAAAACCTGCTGTTTTCAATGGGTCTAAGCTCATTGGCGAGGGTTCGGCCTGGGAGGTCCGGCGGCAAAGAGCCGGAAATGGCTGGACCACGCCAATGGGCGAGGTGCGTCCTTTTTCAAAAAAGAAAGGATGTACTTATGGCAAATCATTACCTTAATCTCATGTTCCAGGTGGACAAGCTCCACCGTCACAACCGCCAGGGCAGCTATAAGACGCGGGCCCGGTACTATGAAGCCATGCAGCGGTTCTGCCGCTTCCTGGCGGAGGTCTACCGCTTGGAGCGGCTGGCGAATATTGCGCCGAAGCATATTTATGCGTATGTCGCTTATCTTCAGGAGCAAGAAAAATCCGCCTCCACTATCAAGACGGATCTCTCTGCCATCCGCTTTTTCCATGACCTCATCCCCAACGCTCGGTATGAACTGCCGGGAAACGGAGACCTGTCCCTCCAGCGCCGGACGTTCGGCGGCGTTGACCGGACGTGGAGCGATGCAGAATTTAGCCGGATGCTGTCCTGCGCAGCAAAGGCAGGCCGGGAAGACTATATTGCTATTCTGCATCTGGCCCGCTTCGCTGGGCTCCGTATCCATGAGTGTTTCCGTATTGACACCGCCACGGCGGCCAAGGCGGTTAAAGAAAAGGCTATCACCATCAAAGGCAAGGGCGGTTTGATTCGGACGGTTCCGCTCTCTGAACGCCTGGTCAATTACCTCCAATTCCATCTGGAGCAAACCCGGCGGGGACACAAACTCTTTGTTCCCGATGCCCAACAGACCCACGAGGCCATCAAGGAGCTGCAGGTATTCATTTGGCTGAACCGCTCCCTGGCCCAGGATGAAGATTCCACCCGGCCTATGACCTTCCACGGCCTGCGCCATACCTGCGCTGCGGAGAAGTACCAGGGCTTCGTCAATGCTGGGAAGACCCCCTATGAGGCCAGGAAGGCCGTCTCCAAGCTCCTGGGCCACGGCCGGGACGATGTAACAAACATCTACTTGGCTTCGCTGAAGGGAGGGGAAGAAGATGCTTAACCGCCCTTTGAGCTTCGACGATATCCCCTTGGTGCTGACGGTGGAGGAGCTGATGCCTATTCTCTGCATCGGCAGGAACACGGCCTTCGCCCTGGTGCGCTCCGGCCAGATCAAGAGCATCCGCACTGGCAAGCAGATCCGCATCCTCAAGCATGAGCTGTTGGAGTACCTGACCGGTGGAACCGGGACAACTGCGCCCTGGACAGACGCCGCCGAGCCGCTTACGATGGAGGATGATTCCTGCCGGGCGGCGAAAGGAGGTATTGACAATGCCGCGCGGTAAAAAAAGCGGACGGGCCGCCTCTGGGGACGGTTCCATCCGAAAGAAGATCGTGAAGAAGAACGGAAAAGAGTATACATACTGGGAAGGTCGCTATACCAGCGGCTTCGATCCCAAGACGGGGAAGCAAAAGCAGCACTCCATCTCCGGGAAGACCCAGGCCGAGGTTGCCCAGAAGCTCCGGGAGGTCACGGCAGAGATCGGACAGGGTATTTTCCAGGAGGCGTGTAAGCTGACAGTTGGGCAATGGCTTACGGCCTGGGAACAGGATTACTTGGTCGGTATCAAACCAAGGACTCAAGAAGCATATCGGAGTATTATCAAAAACCACCTTCAGCCGGAATTGGGGGCAGCCAGACTTGACATACTGAACGCGCACACCATCCAGCATTTTTACAATGGCCTTCGTAAAAAGGGCTTATCTCCCAAAACTATAAAGAATATCCATGGAGTGTTCCATGAAGCTCTTCAACAGGCCGTTATGATCGGGTATCTGCGAGTAAATCCTTCAGAGCCCTGCGCACTGCCTCGGGTCGTAAAGAAGGACATCAAGCCGCTGGACGATGACGCTATCCGCCGGTTCCTGGAGGCGGTACAAGGCCACCGCTTCGAGCTATTGTACCTCGTCACTCTTTTTACAGGGCTGCGGAAGGGCGAAGTGCTGGGCCTTGCCTGGGACCGCGTTGACTTCGACAAGGGTACATTACTAATCGACAGGCAGCTCCAGCGGGCCAAAGATGAAACCGGGGAACGCCGGTATAGCCTTGTGTCCCTCAAGAACGATAGATGGCGTCGGATCACACCCGCCGATTTCGTGATGGAGTTGCTTCGTCGCCAGCGGAGCCGTCAGGCGGAGTGGCGTCTGCGGGCGGGCCCGGCCTGGGAGGACAGCGGCCTGGTGTTCACCGACGAGCTGGGAAAACATCTCTCTCCGTATACCGTCTATAACAACTATAAGCGGTTGGTGGCTCTGATTGGCCGACCGGATGCCAGAGTGCATGACCTTCGTCACACCTATGCCGTCGCCGCAATCAAAAGCGGGGACGATATCAAGACGGTTCAGGGCAATTTGGGCCACGCCACGGCCGCCTTTACCCTGGATGTCTACGGCCATGTGACGGACCAGATGAAGCGGGACAGTGCGGAGCGGATGCAGAAGTTTATCAAGAGCGTTTCTGGCTAATGAGGGAAACTAAAGGGAAAATATCTCCCGCGGGGGACAGAAAAGCCCTGGAACCATTGCGGTTCCAGGGCCCCTTGTGGAGCAGGGTACGGGAATCGAACCCGCCTCCACGGCTTGGGAAGCCGTTGTACTACCGATGTACTAACCCTGCGTATTCAATTTACACAACAATATTATTATAAACGAACCGGCGGGAAAAATCAAGTCCTTTTCCGCCGGGAAAAGAAATTTTTACCCCGGGAAAGACCCGGCCCGCCCCAAAGGGGACGGACCGGACTTTTTCAGTTCCTTGTTCCTCCGTCAATCGGTGACGTAGGGCAGCAGGGCGATCTGACGGGCCCGCTTGATGGCCTCAGTCAGCTGGCGCTGATGCATGGCGCAGGTGCCGGTGGTCCTGCGGGGCAGGATCTTGGCGCGCTCAGAGATGAAGCGGCGCAGCTTGGCGGCATCCTTATAGTCGATGTGCTCGCACTTCTCGGCGCAGAACTGGCAGACCTTGCGGCGCTTGCCCCGCGTCGGGCGGGCGGGCCGGGATTCACGATCGAAAGCCATGAGATTTCCTCCTTTATTCCGGTGTCCGAAGAGCTCCGCGCCCTTCGGAATCCATCAAATTCAAAACGGCAGCTCGCCGTCCTCCTCGCCGATCTCGGTGAAATCAGACCCTCCTCCAAAGCCGGAGGCAGGAGCCCTGCCGGACGCGGCGGGGGCGCCGTAGGCGGGGGGCGCTCCGTAGGAGGAGCCGCCGTATTCGCCGCCGCTGTCCCGCTTGGAGTCCCCGAAGTAGACGTTGTCCGCCACGACCTCGGCGCTGCGGCGCTTGCCGCCCTCCCGGTCGGTCCAATCGCGGATCTGCAGCCGACCCTCCACCACGGCCATGCGGCCCTTGGCGAAGTACTTGCTGACAAACTCCGCCGTGCTCCGCCAGGCGACCACGTCGATGAAGTCCGTCTCCTTCTCGCCGCTCTGGGACTTGAAGTCCCGGTCGCAGGCGATGGAGAAGGACGTGACGGCGGTGCCGCTCTGGGTGCGGCGCAGTTCGGGGTCACGGGTCAGACGGCCCATGAGAATGATCTTGTTCAGCATGCGGGGTTCCTCCTCACTCGCCCTTGCAGACGATCAGGGAACGCATGATGCCGTCGGTGATACCGAGAACGCGGTCCAGCTCCTTGGGGAAGGACGGTTCGCTGGTGAAGCTCATCAGCACATAGTAGCCGTCGTTCTTGTAGTTGATGGGATAGGCGAGACGCCGGGCGCCCCACTCCTCCACCTCGACGGCGGAGCCGTTCTGCTCAGCCAGGGTCTTGAACTTCGCAACCAGAGCGGCGATGTTCTCCTCCCCCTGTGCAGGGTCGATGATATACACGACCTCGTAATTGGCAGTAACCTTTGCCATGTTTGCACCTCCTTTTGGACAAATGGCCCTCATACTCCGATGAGAGCAAGGATATGCCTGCAGCTGCAAGCCTACTTATTATATCGGAATTTGGGGAAATGTCAAGGAAAAGTTTCCACTCCGCCCCATGATTTTCGCCTTTTTCAGCGGCCCCGCCGTCCCCGGAGGGCCGCAAGGCCGCAGGCCAGGAGGAACAGCGCCAGGTTCGCCGCCACCACCGTGGCCCCCACCGGCGTGGACCAGGCGAAGGACACGGCGAGTCCCGCGCAGAAGCACCCCACCGACGTAACGGCGGCGCAGAGGGTTACCCCCAGGAAGCTCTGAAACAGCCGCATGGCTGTCAGCGCCGGGAAAATCACCAGGGAGGAGATCAGCATGGCCCCCATCATCCGCATGCCCAGCACGATGGTCAGCGCCGTCAAAATGGCCAGCAGGGCGTTGTACCGCTCCACCCGCATCCCTGTGGCCCGGGAGAAGCCCTCGTCAAAGGTCACGGCGAAAATGCGGTGGTAAAACAGGAGGAACAAAGCCAGCACGGCGGCGCAGAGGACCACCGACAGCCCAACGTCCGCCTTGCTCATGGCCAGAACGCTGCCGAACATATAGTTGTCCACGTCCGTGGTCATGCCGGAGGTCTTGGAAATCACCAGCACCCCCAGGGCCAGGGAGGAGGCGCTGACCACGGCGATGGCCGCGTCGCTGTTCCACCGGGGGCTGTCCGCCACCCGGAGGAGGAGAAAGGCCGCGGCGACCACCACGGGGATGGAGAAATACAGCGGCGTGAATCCCAGAGCCGCCGCCATGGCCAGGGCCCCGAAGGACACGTGGCTGAGGCCGTCGCCGATCATGGAGTACCGCTTCAGAACCAAGGGCACCCCCAGCAGGGCGGCGCAGAGGCTCACCAGCACCCCGGCGACGAGGGCCCGCTGAATAAAGGGGAAGGAGAACATTTCCAGCAA
The DNA here is from genome assembly GCF_950073225.1 of uncultured Oscillibacter sp. Classification (NCBI taxonomy): domain Bacteria; kingdom Bacillati; phylum Bacillota; class Clostridia; order Eubacteriales; family Oscillospiraceae; genus Oscillibacter; species uncultured Oscillibacter sp. The sequence continues at coordinate 47,275 of NZ_CATMPS010000019.1, read as the reverse complement.
GCTCATTCCGCAGCCTCCTTAAAGCGCTTCCCATAGGGGGAGGCCAGATATTCCGCCGGAGTCCCCAGGAAGGACCCGCCATGCCCGATGTGGAGCACGGCCCCCGCGTCCCGGAGGGCGGGGCGGAGGTCGTGGGTGACCATGACCACAGCCATGCCCTCCTTCTTATTTAGATAATTCAGCGTCTTGTAAAGGTCCTGGGCGGCGGCGGGGTCCAGGCCGGTGACGGGCTCGTCCAGGATGAGCAGGCGGCTTGCGGCGCAGAGGGCCCGGGCCAGGAGGACCCGCTGCTGCTGGCCCCCGGAGAGGTCCCGGTAGCTCTTGGCCCGAAGCTCCAGAACCCCCAGCTTCCCCATGTTCATCAGCGCCCGGGACCGCTGGGCGGCGGTGTAGAAAAACCGCAGCCCCTTCTGGTTCAGGCAGCCGGAGAGGACCACCTCCTCCACCGTGGCGGGAAAGTCCCGCTGGGCCCTGGTCTGCTGGGGGAGGTAGCCCACGGCCCCCCGCTCCAGCTCCGCCGCCCGCTGGATGCTCCCCGCCAGGGGCGGCAGAAGCCCCAGGAGCCCCCGGAGCAGGGTGGACTTCCCGGAGCCGTTGTCCCCCACCAAGCAGAGGTAGTCCCCGCTCCGAACCCGGAGATTCAGATGGTTCAGGACGCTCTGCCCCTCATAGCCCAGGGACAGGTCCCGGCAGACAATCAGATCGGTTTGCTCCATGTGTTGCCTCCAAGCTCGTACTTGTCAATTGCTGCCATTTTACAGCGGGGGCGGGGGGAAGTCAAGGGCCGGTGTTTCCCGGGCCGCAAAACCCTCCGGCAGCTCCATCTCGTGGTCCATCCCCACGAAGCCGTATTTCTCATACAGGGGGCGGCCCATGGCGGTGGCCTCCAGGGAAACCGCTGTGACGCCCCTGCTTCCGGCCTCCTGGACCAGCAGGCTCAGGGTTTTGCGCGCGATGCCCCTTCGCCTGTATTCGGGACGCGTGTACATATTCATAATGTAGGCCCTCTGCCCGCTGGGATTGTGATAGGTGGGCATGATCCGAAAAAAGCTGACGCCGCCCGCGCCCGCCAAACGATCTCCGTCCAGCACCAGATACGCGGTGTGCGTGCCCTCCGGGAGCGCCGTTTGATAGTAGCGGCGGGTCTGCTTTCGCACCTCGTCCATGTCCGTGCCCTCCGGCAGTCCGTTGGCCGCCAGCAGCACATTGATTCTTGTCTCCGTCAAGAGTTCCAGGTCGTCCAGGGACGCCTTTTTAAAAGTCAAGTTCATGTCCTGTCCTCCGGTCCCGATGAATGGCTCTGATTATACCGCCTCCTCGCCGGTGCGTCAATGGGGCCCGGGCGCGTTTCCTTTCTTGCATCGCCGGGGGCCTTGTGATAAAATCAAAAAAATAAGGAGGCGGACCCCACGGCGGTGCCTGGACCGTCTTCTGGACATGCAGGAGGAGATCGAGTCGGAGGGAGCGGTCCGGGGGACCATCCGCCGCTGTCTCATAGCCGCGCAGAAAGAATCCCGACAGGAGGCCGTCCCATGGACAAGCAGATCCTTTTAAAGCAGTACTTTGGACACAGCGGCTTCCGCCCCGGGCAGGAACCTTTAGTAGATGCGCTTCTTTCGGGCCGGGACGCCCTGGGCGTCATGCCCACCGGGGCGGGGAAATCCGTCTGCTACCAGCTTCCCGCCCTGCTGCTGCCGGGGCTGACCCTGGTGATCTCCCCCCTCATCTCGCTGATGAAGGACCAGGTGGCCGCCCTGGCCCAGGCGGGCATCCCTGCCGCGTACATCAACTCGTCTCTGGACGCGGAGGAGTACCGGGAGGTCTATCGCCGGGTCCGCCGGGGGGACTGCAAGCTCTTATACGTCGCCCCGGAACGGCTCCAGGCCGAGGGCTTCCGCCGCCTGCTGGGGGAGCTGCCCGTCTCCCTGGTGGCGGTGGACGAGGCCCACTGCGTCTCCCAGTGGGGCCAGGACTTCCGGCCCAGCTATCTGGAAATCGCGGAGCTGGTGCGCGCCCTGCCCGTCCGGCCTCCCGTGGGGGCCTTTACCGCCACGGCCACGGCGGCGGTGCGGCGGGACATCGAAACCCTGCTGGAGCTCCGGGACCCCCTGCGCGTCACCACCGGCTTTGACCGGCCAAACCTCTTTTTTGAGGTGGTCCGGCCCAGGGACAAGGACCTCTGGCTCAGCCGCTTTTTGGCGGAGCGGCCGGAGCAGAGCGGCATCGTCTACTGCGCCACCCGGAAGGCGGTGGACGCGGTTACCGCCGCCTTGCTGGCCCAGGGCGTCCCCGCCGCCCGGTATCACGCCGGAATGGAGGACGGCGAGCGCCGCCGGAGCCAGGAGGGCTTTGTTTACGACCAGGCCCGGGTCATGGTGGCCACCAACGCCTTCGGCATGGGCATCGACAAATCCAACGTCAGCTTTGTGGTCCACTACAACATGCCCAAGGACCTGGAAAGCTACTACCAGGAGGCGGGCCGGGCGGGGCGCGACGGCAGTCCCGCCCGCTGCGTCCTGCTCTACGCCCCCGGGGACGTGCAGACCGCCAAGTACCTCATCACCCACTCCCAGGAGGCCCAGGAGGGGGACCCGGAGCGCCTCCGCCGGGATCTCATCCGCCTGGACCGGATGGTGCGCTACTGCAAGACCACCGGCTGCCTCCGGGCGGATTTGCTGGACTACTTCGGGGAGATCCACAGCGGAAACTGCGGGAACTGCGGAAGCTGCGCCGGGGATTTCGTGGAGCGGGACATCACCGTGGAGGCCCAGAAGATCCTCTCCGCCGTGGCCCGAGTGGAAAAGCGCTGCGCCTACGGCTTGGGAGCCGCCGCCATCATCAAGCTCCTCCGGGGCAGCCGGGACCGGCGGACCCTCCAGCTGGGTTTGGACCGGCTTCCCACCCACGGAGCCCTGAAGGGCGTGGACCAGGAGCGGGTCCAGCGGTACATCGATCACCTGATGGAGGAGGGCTATCTCCGCGCCGACGGGGAGGAGTACCCCGTCCTCCGGCTGACGGCCCGGGCGGGGGACGTGCTCTTCCGGGGGCAGCGGGTCCTTCTCCGGGAGCGGGCGGCGAAGTCGCCGCCTCCCCAGGCCGGCCCGGCGCCCGGCCCGTCTTCCGGGTCCGCGCCCCAGGAGGCGGACGGCAGCCTGCTGGCGGCGCTGAAGGCCCTTCGCTCCCGTCTGGCCCAGGAGGCGGGGGTCCCCGCTTACATCGTCTTCTCCAACGCCGCCCTGGCGGATATGGCGGCGCTCCGCCCCCTGGACATGGAGGAGTTTTTGAAGGTTTCCGGCGTGGGACGGGTCAAGGCGGAGCGCTATGGCGAGGATTTTCTGAGGGCCATCCGGGATTGGAGGGCCGGAGTGAGAGAATAATTCCTCTGCTTAAGAAACCGTCCGTCGAAAAGTTGGGTATCTTTGGAAATTGCCGCTTTTTACCTTAGATACTATTCACAAAAATGCCTGCTCATTTTTTCAATAGTGTATAAATATGGTATACTCTTCTTGACTGGCGGAGGATGCCTGTGCTAAAATACGGACGTATTTGCCGGAGACATGACGGCCGCTTCTTCAAGGGGACTTTGGAAAGGGAGTACTCCCTTTCCCCGCGCTTTTTAAGCGCGGGGAGTTAGGAGCTTTTGAGGAGGCGCCCCACGTTTCCGGGAAACTATTTGAAAAGGAGAAAAGAAGTTATGAAGAAGTTCCTTGCACTGCTCCTCACTCTTGCCATGGCCCTGTCTCTGGCCGCCTGCGGCGGCAGCGGCGGCGGCAATGACGGCGGCTCCTCCGCCCCCGCGGACGGCGAACAGCAGCAGGCCGAGCCCGCCGACTCCGGTTCCTCCGACGGCGGCGACGAGAGCTACAACATCTCCGTTATCCTGAAGACCACCGCCTCCGAGTACTGGAGCTATGTGGTGGCCGGAGCCAACGCCTATCAGAAAGACCATCCCAATGTGACCGTCACGGTCAAGGGAGCCACCTCCGAAACCGCCTATGACGAGCAGCTGAACATGATCGAAACCGACATGAACAACGGCGACATCGACGGCTATGTCATCGCCCCCCTGCAGGCGGACATGGTGGCCAACATGATTGCCGACCAAACCAAGCCCATCGTGGCGGTGGATACCGACATCGACGCCCCCGAGGTCCTCTCCTTCGTGGGCACCGGCAACGAGGCCGCGGCCAAGCTGGGCGGCGAAGCCGCCGCGAAGCTGGCCAAGGAGCGCGGCTGGGAAGAGATCAAGTGCATCGAGATCGCGGGCGTCCAGGGCGACTCCACCAACGAGGCCCGTATGGCGGGCTACAAGGCCGGCATCGAGGCCGCCGGCGGAACCTTCCTCTCCGACGAGACCCAGTATGCCAACGCCGTGGCCGACCAGGCCGTGACCTGCATGGAAGCCATCATCCAGAACCACCCCGAGGGAATCGCGGTCATCTGCGCCAACAATGACGACATGGCCATGGCCGCCGCCCGTGCCGCCGCCGCCTCCGGAAACGAAAACTACAAGAACACCGTCTTCCTGGGCTTCGACGGCATCCAGTCCGCCTGCAACTCCATCCTGGCCGGTGAAGAGACCATGTCCGTCTGCCAGGAGGGCTACAGCATGGGCTACAACTCCGTTGACGCCGTGGTCCGCGCCCTCCAGGGCGAGCAGCTGGACGAGTTCATCGACGCCGGCGCCAGCATCGTCGATCCCTCCAACGCCCAGGCCCGTCTGGAGCAGCTCCAGGGCTACCTGGCCTAATAAGCAAAGCCGTACATCCCTTTTGAAGTGAGCGGAAGGGGCCCCGTTCCGGCTCCGCCGGAGCGGGGCCCCTTTTCTCTTCCTCCTGTAACATATTTCCAGAACCGGTGTGTTGCGAAACCACGGATTTCCAAGAGAATGAGGTGATGATTAGGTGGGCGAATACGTAGTTGAGCTGAGAAACGTAACCAAACGATTCCCCGGCGTTGTGGCCCTGCACAACATGCAGCTGGCCGTGAAGCCGGGCGAGATCCACGGACTGATCGGAGAGAACGGCGCGGGCAAATCCACGCTGATTAAGGTTCTCACCGGCGTCCACATGGCGGACGAGGGCGAGATCTATGTCCACGGAGAGCGGAAGATCTTCAAAAACCCCAATGAGTCCGCCGCCGCGGGCATCGCCTGCGTGTACCAGGAGCTGAACATTGAAAAGCTCCTCAGCGTCACGGACAATATCTTTATCAACAAATGGACCAAGAAGGGCTTCCTCCTGGACTATGAGGGCATGCACAAAAAGGCCGCCGAGGTCATGCAGTCCCTGGGCCAGGACATCGATCCCCGGAAGGCTGCGGGCACCTTCGGCATGGGCGTCCAGCAGATGATCGAAATCGCCAAGGCCGTCCTGATTGACGCCAAAATGATTATCATGGACGAGCCCACGTCCTCCCTGGGCGAAAAAGAGGTCAAGCAGCTGATGCAGACCTGCCGGGAGCTGAAGGCCCGGGGCGTGGGAATCCTCTTCGTTTCCCACAAGCTGGAGGAGCTCTTCGAGCTCTGCGACCGGGTGACGGTCATCCGGGACGGCGAGTTCATCGAGACCCGGGACATTGCCGGCTGGAACAACGACTCCCTCATCTCCGCCATGGTGGGCCGGACCCTGGAGAACCAGTTCCCCAAGGAGTTCGGCACCAAGGGCGAGTGCATGCTGAAAATTGAGAACCTCTCCATCGGCGGCGTTTTGAAGGACGTCAGCCTGGAGGCCTATGGCGGCCAGATCCTGGGCATGAGCGGCCTGGTGGGCGCGGGCCGCACGGAGACCGTCCGGGCCGTCTTCGGCGCGGACCCCATCGACGGCGGCAAAATCTACATCAAGGGAAAAGAAGTCAACGTCAAAAGCCCCAAACAGGCCATCGCCGAGGGCATCGCCCTCTTGACCGAGGACCGGAAGGGCCAGGGCCTGGTGCTTCAGGAGTCCATTCGCACGAACCTGGTGCTGGCCAGTTTGAAGCGGCACACCACGGGCTTGTTCCTGGACGAAAAGCGCATCCAGGAGTCCGGCGAGGGGCACATCCGGACCCTGCGGATCAAGACCCCCTCTATCGACGAAATCGTGGGCCAGCTCTCCGGCGGCAACCAGCAGAAGGTGGTCATCGGAAAATGGCTCAACAGTGAGGCGGACATCTACATCTTCGACGAGCCCACCCGGGGCATCGACGTGGGCGCGAAGGTCGAGGTTTACAATGTTATGAACAGCCTGGTAAAGGCGGGAAAATGCGTCATTATGATTTCCTCCGAAATGCCGGAGATCCTGGGCATGAGCGACCGGGTGGTTGTCATGCGGGGCGGCCGGGTCATGGCCACCGTGGACCGTGACAGCAAGCATTTCAACCAGGAGGACATCATGAAAGCGGCTTGGGGAGGTAGTTTAGATGACTAAGAAAAAGAGCGGGTCCGGGTTCCAAATGGGAACCCTGCTGGCCCTGGTAATCATGTGCGTGGTTTTGTCAGTTGCAAACTCCAACTTCTACAGCTACAGCAACCTCATGGGCATCCTGAAGCAGACGGCCTTCAACGCCTTCCTGGCGACCGGCATGCTGCTGTGCCTCATCACGGCGGGCATTGACCTCTCCGTGGGCGCCAACGCCGTGTTCTGCGCCTGCGTCATGGGCGCCATGAACAAGGCGGAGATTCAAAGCGGCGTTTTGATGATGATCGTAGCCATCGTGGCCGGCGGCCTGGTGGGCTTCATCAACGGCACCCTGCTGACCCGTCTGCACCTGCCTCATCCCTTCGTGTCCACCCTGGGCATGAAGAACGTCCTCTGGGGCCTGGCCCTGCTGGTCACCGGCAGCCAGATGGTCAACAACTTCCCCGAGTCCGTCCAGTTCCTGGGCAAGGCCACCATCGGCGGCTTCCCTGTCAGCTTCATGGTGGTCATCGTCCTCTACGTCATCATGCACCTCTTCCTCAGCCGCACGGCTCTGGGCCGGTCCATCTACTGCGCCGGCGGCAACATGGAGGCCACCCGGCTCTCCGGCATCAACACGGCCAACGTGCTGACCTTCTGCTACACCATGTCCGGCATCATGGCGGCCCTGGGCGGCATCGTCTCCATCGGCCGGTCCGGCATCTGCAACGGCGCCAACGCCAACCAGCCCTATGATACGGACGCCATCGCGGCCTGCATCATCGGCGGAGCCTCCTTCACCGGAGGCAAGGGCACCATGGTGGGCACCATGCTGGGCGCCCTGATCATCGCGGTTTTGCGCAACGGCTTTACCATGCTGTCTATTGACTCCGCGGGCCAGAACATCGTCCTGGGCCTGGTCATTATCCTGGCCGTCTTCATGGACGTGGTCCGGGCCGGCATGGAGGCCAAGAACCGCCGCATGGCCGCCGCCGCCAAGCAGGAGGCCGAGGAGAAAGAGAAGGTCGCGAAATAATGAACAAAGTAAAAGTCGGCGTTGTGGGCCTGGGCCGTTTGGGCAAGGTCCACGCCCAGAACCTTCGCTATAAGATTCCCGGCGCGGAGCTGACGGCGGCCTGTTCCATCGTCCCCGCCGAGCTGGAGTACGCCAAAAACGAGCTGGGCGTCACCGACGTCTACACGGACTACAAGGAGATGCTGGCAAAAGCCGACATCGACGCGGTGGTCATTGTTACCACCTCCTCCGAGCACTGCTGGCAGATCGAGGCCGCCCTGGACGCGGGGAAGCACGTCTTCTCCGAGAAGCCCCTGGGCGTGGATGTGGCCCAGTGCAAGCAGGCGGAGGCCGCCGTGGAGCGCCACCCGGAGCTCACCTTCATGCTGGGCTTCATGCGCCGCTACGACAAGTCCTATTCCTACGCCAAACAGAAGATCGAGGAGGGAGCCATCGGCACCCCCTATCTGGTGAAGGCCACGGGCATTGACCCGGAGGCGTTCGTGGAGGGAGCCATCCGGTTCGCCAAGAACTCCGGCGGCATCTTCCTGGACATGGCCATTCACGACATCGACCTCATGCGCTGGTTCCTGGGCTGCGAGGCAACCGAGGTCTACGCCATGGGCACCACCTTCAAGCACCCGGAGTTTAAGGACGCCGGGGACGACGAGACCGGCGTTGCCGTCTACAAATTCGAAAACGGCGCCATGGGCATGATCCATGTGGGCCGAACGGCCCCTTACGGCTACCATGTGGAAACCGAGATCGTGGGCACCGAAGGGTCTATCCGCATCTCCGCCGTCCCGGAGAAGAACCAGGCCCGGCTGTACAACACCAACGGCGTGTGCGCCGAGTGCGTGGGCTCCTTCCCGGAGCGGTTTGAGGAGGCCTATCTCATCGAGGTCCAGGAGTTTGTGGACTGCGTCCTCCAGGGGAAGACCCCCGGGGTCAGCGTCTACGACGGGACCAAGTCCACCGCCATCGGCTACGCCACCACGGAAGCGTGGAGAACGGGCAAGGCCGTGAAGCTGAACTAAGCAACGAATTAAGCGATATGAAAAGCCCCGCTGTCGAGAGACAGCGGGGCTTTTTTGCGTACTGCTCAAGCCGAGCGGATCACGTCCTTGTTCTTCACGAAGTATTCCACCCCAGAGTACAGAGTCGTCAAGGTAATGACCCAGCCGCAGATAATGTCCACCCACAGGATCGGGGGACGCGGGGCGGGGAACTGGGACGACAAATGCATCTGCATCCGAGCTGCCTCAATCTGAGGCCCCAGAGCCAGCATCACCACGATACACACCATGGTGGAGGCTGTTTTCACCTTCCCGGACCACCCGGCGGCAATCACCCGCCCGTTGTCTGAGGCAATCATCCTGAGTCCGCTGACGGCAAACTCCCGGGTGATCACAATCATCACCATCCAGGCGGGCATCCGCCCGCACTCCACAAACCACAGCATGGCCGCCACCACCAGAATCTTGTCCGCCAGAGGGTCGGCGAACTTGCCGAAGTCCGTGACCAGGTTGTACTTCCGGGCGATTTTCCCGTCCAGCATATCCGTCAGGCTGGCGATGATGAAAATTGCCAGGGCCGCATAGTCCGCGCCGGGGAAGCCCCAGTACAGCACCGCCAGGAAAATGGGCGTCAGGATGATGCGGAGCATGGTCAGTTTATTGGGCAGATTCATAGGTCCTCCTTCTCCGGATAGGGTTTGTCCTTCCAGTACCACCATTTCAGCTTCTCCGGGTCCCTGGTTTCGTGGTCCGCGTAATACACCGCCGCCCGCCAGACGTACAGGGCGCAGCGGTCTTCCTGGTAACCCTTCATCAGGCATTCTTTCAGATACAGCTCCTCCGGGTCCCGGCCCCGGAGGTCCGAGACCTCCCGGATTCCCAGGGCCTCCATGACGGCGGCGATGCGGGCCCCCACGCCGGGGATTTCCCTCAGGGGGCTTTTCATACCCGCTCTCCGGTGAGCTCGCCGTCCATCACCCCGGTGAGGCGGACGGTGACGAAGTCTCCCGGCTCCGGCTCCTCCCCGGCGGAGAACCAGATGCGCCCGTCGATCTCCGGAGACTCGGCGTAGCTTCGGCCATAGAACAGCTGGGCCTGGCCGTCAAAGCCCTCGCAGAGGACTTCCCGCTCCTCTCCCAGGATGGACTCGTTGTAAGCGTCGATGACGTCGGACTGCACGTCCACGGCGATCTCCGCCCGGCGGGCGGCTTCCTCCGCGTCCACATGCTCCATCTTCGCCGCCCGGGTTCCGTCCTCCGGGGAGAAGGGAAACACCCCGGCCCGCTCGATTTTCTGTTCCCGGAGAAATTCACACAGCTCCCCGAACTCCGCCTCTCCCTCTCCCGGAAGCCCGGCGATGAGGCTGGTCCGGAGGACCAGGCCGGGGATGCGCCGGCGAAGGGTGCGGAACAGCGCCCGGATGGACTCTTTGGTGTCCCGGCGGTTCATGGCCTTTAAAATGCCGTCGTTGCAGTGCTGGATGGGGATATCCAGGTAGGGGAGGATCTTCGGCTCCGAGGCGATGGTGTCGATGAGCTCCTCCGTAATCTCGTCGGGGTAGAGGTAGTGGAGGCGTATCCAGTGGAAGTCCAGCCCGGCAAGCTCCCGGAGCAGGGCGGCCAGCTGGTGCTCGCCGTTTAAATCCGTGCCGTAGCGGGTGATGTCCTGGGCAATGACCAGCAGCTCCTTGACCCCGGCAGAGCTGAGCTCCGCCGCCTCGTCCAGCAGCTCCGCCATGGGGCGGCTGCGGTACTTGCCCCGGAGGGAGGGGATGACGCAGTAGGCGCAGTGGTTGTCACAGCCCTCGGCGATGCGGAGATAGGCATACCAGGGGGGTGTGGAGAGGATGCGGGGGCCGTTTTGGGGGGCGGTGTGGATGTTCCCCAGATGGCAGGGCCGGAGGCCGGCTTCCATGACCTCGGAAATGGCCCGGACAATGTCGCCATAGCTGCCGGTACCCAGGATGCCGTCGATTTCCGGCAGCTCCTCCAGCACGTCCTTTTTGTAGCGCTGGGCCATGCAGCCGGTGACCAGAATCTTTTTCAGGCTTCCGGCCTGTTTCAGCTCCGCCAGCTCCAGGATGTGGTCAATGGCCTCCTCACAGGCGGAGGCCAGGAAGCCGCAGGTGTTTACCACCGCTGCGTCGGCCCCGGCGGGGGAGGGGGCGATCTCATGGCCTGCGGCCTGGACCAGGGACATCATCTGCTCGCAGTTCACTTGGTTTTTGGCGCAGCCAAGGGAGAGGAAGTATACCTTATAGGGCATGGGGGCCTCCTTTGCTTCCCCCCTGCCAGGGGGGAGGGGTTTTTTCCGGCCCTTGCGGGCGAGGGGGATTTCAGCCATGATGATGGCTGGTTCATTGCACCCCCCATTTTCTCTTTTTCTTCCAGAAGAAAAAGAGAAAACGGGCCGTGCACGGTCCAAAAGAGAAAAAGAAGGATCGCCCCTGCGGGGGGACGTGGGACGGGAGTCGCGCAAGAGGTGCTTCCTCCGGGTACGCATGTCTTCTGCCCGCGGCGTAGTCTGAGCGGGGGTTTTGGTGGTTGTCGAATGGACCAGCTCCTCTTTTCGCTGCCGCTAATCTGGTGGTAGGGGGTGGATATCCGCCTTTTTCCGGGACTGCCTTTCTATCGATAGACCACCCTGTGGGGCCTGACCCCCTGGTCAGGCCATTCCTTCAGGGTCCCCTCGCCATGTGGGGTCGTCGGTAATGCCTACTAAATAGTCTGTGGAGACATGGAAATGCTCCGCCAGAATTACCAGCTTGTCAATGGTAGTACTGCGCCCACCACTTTCCAGCATGCTGATGGATTTACTTGTAAGCCCTAAAATCTCCCCCAATTGATGCTGGGTAAGACCCTCCGCTTTCCGAAGTTGATAAACCCTGTCTTTCAATAAAATGACTGTTTTCATAAAAACCTCTTGACTATACCTTTAAGTAGGATTATAATACTACTTAAAGGTATGCTGAATAGGAGGATGCAATTATGTTTGATATCTTGACGGCACTTCAATATGGTGACCTCACCAGCCTGCGGGGCAAGATGCCCATGGAAGCGCCCCATACGATTGCAGAGGAGCACATTCTGCGCCGGCTGAACGCGCTGGAGCCAAAGGCGGCTGACGATTTCCAGCATGAAATACAGGCCTTGGCCCTGGAACAGCGGGACGCGGCTTTTCATAGCGGCGTCCGTTTTGGCGCACAGCTCATGGTACAGCTGTTAGAAGATTTTTAATCCTCTTGCATTTCCTCCCCCAGCCGCCTCCAGGCGGCCTTAACCTCCCCCCAGGGGAAGCCCCGGCGCAGCAGCGCATTGGTCAGCCGCCGCTTTTCCTTCTCGTCCGGCGGGCGGCCCCGGAGCTTGCTTCGGAGAAACGCGTCCACCTGCCCGCCGTCGGCGGGAAGCTCCTCCAGCGCGCCCTCCCACAGCTCCCGGGGGACGCCTTTTTCATAGAGCTTCTCCCGCACCCGGGCGGGGCCGTAGCCCAGCCGGGAATAGTGCCGGACCAGGGCGGCGGCGTATTCCGCGTCGTTCAGAGCCCCGATGGCCTCCAGCCACTCGGCGGCGTAGCGGGCCTCCGTCTCGCTGGCCCCCTTCTCCTGGAGCTTCCGCTCCAGATCCCGGCGGCTCATGGCCCGCTTGCCGATGAGATCCGCCGCCGCCGCCCGAGTGTTGGAGACTCCGGCGGCCTCCTTCAGCCGCCTCAGGGTTTCCTCGTCCAGCTCGTCCCCGGAGCGGAGGCCGAAGTCCAGCAGCTCCTGCTCCGTGATTTTCAGACAGGCCCCGTCCCCCAGGAAGACCAGGACGCGGCCTTTTTTATGCTTCGACGCCTCTACTCGCTCTACCCGCATGGTCAGTTGCCGGAGTCGTCGAAGTCGTCGGCGCTGACGTCCACGGCCCGCCCGGCGGCCTTGGCGGCGGCCCGGGCCTGGTTGCTCATGAGCTTGTCGAAGTTCTTGCGGATGTCCGCCTCCAGCTGGTCCCGGATCTCCGGGTTTTCCTGGAGGTACTTCTTCGCCGCTTCCCGGCCCTGGCCGATGCGGGTTTCGCCCATGGAGAACCAGGAGCCCGCCTTCTGCACCAGATCCAGCTTCACGCCCAGGTCGATGAGCTCGCTTTCCCGGACGATGCCCTCGCCGTACATGATGTCGAACTCCGCCTCCCGGAAGGGGGGCGCCATTTTGTTCTTTACCACCTTGGCCCGGGTCCGGTTGCCGATGAGCTCACTGCCGTTTTTGATGGCCTCGATCCGCCGCACGTCGATGCGGACGGAGGCGTAGAACTTCAGCGCCCGGCCGCCGGTGGTGACCTCCGGGTTGCCATACATAACGCCCACCTTTTCCCGGAGCTGGTTGATGAAAATGACGATGGTGTTGGTTTTGCCGATGGCGCCCGTCAGCTTCCGCAGGGCCTGGCTCATCAGCCGGGCGTGGAGGCCCACGTAGCTGTCGCCCATCTCGCCCTCAATCTCCGCCCGGGGCACCAGGGCCGCCACGCTGTCCACTACAATGACGTCAATGGCCCCGGAGCGCACCAGGGCCTCCGTAATTTCCAGGGCCTGTTCGCCGGTGTCCGGCTGGGAGATCAGCATGTCCTCCACCTTTACCCCCAGAGCGTGGGCATAGGTGGGGTCCAGAGCGTGCTCCGCGTCCACGAAGGCCACCTCGCCTCCCTGCTTCTGGGCCTCGGCCACCACATGGAGGGCCAGGGTGGTCTTGCCGGAGGACTCCGGCCCGTAGATCTCGATGATGCGCCCCTTGGGGAGCCCGCCGATGCCAAGAGCCACGTCCAAGGCCAGGGAGCCTGTGGGGATGACCTCCACATTCAGGGCCGTCCGGTCCCCCAGGCGCATAATGGAGCCCTTGCCGTACATTTTTTCAATTTGGCTCATGGCGCTGTCGATGGCTTTTTTCTTGTCCGCCGCCGGAGCTGCGGTGGGCAGGGGCGCTTTATCCTTTGCCATGCTGATTTCCTCCCGAACAGATATATAGATAATTTATGAAATGCTTTCTAAAAACACAAATCAGAATTCCTCCGGCTCCCGGGGGAAGATGGCGGCGCAGAGGATGTAGGCGATGATGCCGCTGCAGCCCATGGCGGAGAAGATGATCCAGGCCAGCCGCACCAGCGTGGGGTCCAGCCCGAAGTATTCGGCGATGCCGCCGCACACGCCGTCCACCATCTTGCCCCGGTTGATTTTGTACAGTCTCTTTTCCATGACGCTCCTCCTTAAATCTCCTGGCAGAGGGTGCCCAGCACCACTCTGGGAATTTTGTGATGATCCTTGATGATTTGCAGATCCCCGAAGCCATGGCTCCGCATCAGCCGGAGCACCGCGTCCGCCTGGCCGATGCCCACCTCAAAGTAGATCCGCCCGCCGGGGGTCAGGGCCTCCTTCCACTGTTCCGCAATGGAGCGGTAGAAGTCCATGCCGTCCGCCCCGCCGTCCAGGGCCATATGGGGCTCGTAGTCCCGGACGGAGGCTTCCAGCCCGGCGATGTCCCCCGTGGGGATGTAGGGCGGGTTGCTGACAATGCACTGGAACTCCCCCAGGGAGCGGGCGGGCTTTTCCCGGGCGTCCATCTGAATGGGCATGACCCGCGAGGAGAGGCTGTTCCGCCGGATGTTCTGGCGGCAGATTTTTAAGGCGCTGTCGTCGATTTCCCCCAGCACCACCCGGGCCTGGGGCGCCTGGGAGGCGATGGCCAGGCCCACGCAGCCGCTGCCGGCGCAGAGGTCCAGCACCCGGCACTCCCCCAGCGTCTGTATGTAGGCGATGGCCTGTTCGGCCAGCACCTCGGTGTCCGTCCGGGGGATGAGCACGTCCTGGGAAATGTCCAGGGGGAGGCCGTAGAACTCCCACTCGCCGATGAGGTAGGCCACCGGCTCCCCGGCCATGCGCCGCTCCACCAGCCGCCGGACCTGGGCCTCCCGCTCCGGGGAGGCGTAGAGGCGGCTGTCCCGCTGGAGCTCCTCCCGGCTCTTGCCGGTGCCGAAGCACACCAGCTCCCGGGCTTCCAGGGTGGACGCCTCCACGCCGCTCTCCCGGAGCCGCTGGCGAACGTCCAAGTACAGGTCATTATAGGTTATCGCCAAGGGAACTCACCCCTTTACCATGTGTCTTTTCCTTTTTCGGAGGGTAATACCAATTCCAGGGACCGGATGGCGCACTCGATCATGCCGTCGTCCGGCTCGTTGGTGGTGAAATTCTGCATCCACAGGCCCGGAGCCGTCAGGATCTTCGCCAGGAGGCTTTCCTGAACGTGCCGCCCCACCCAGCGGTTAAACTCGTAGGTCACCCCCACCACCAGGGGCAGCAGGAGAAGATGCACCGCCGTCCGCAGCCAGGCGTTGGTGATGGGCCAGATGCCGAAGAAGATGCTGGAGAAAATGATGGACACGCAGATGACCACAAACAGGAAGCTGGTGCCGCACCGGGGATGGTGCCGGGGCTGGACCCGGACGTTTTCCACCGTCAGGGGCAGGCCCGCCTCATAGCAGAAGATGGTCTTGTGCTCCGCCCCGTGGTACTGGAAGACCCGGTAGATGTCCTTCTGCCGGGAGCAGAGAATCAGGTAGGCCATGAAGATGATCACCTTCAAAAGCCCCTCCACCAGATTCCGCCCCCAGAAGGGGAAGCCGGGGAAGAAATGCAGGATGCCCCCGGTGAGCAGGGTGGGCAGGACCATGAAGAGGAAGACGGACATGCCTACCCCCAGCACCACCGCCAGGGCCACCACGGCGCTTTCCAGCTTTTTGCTGGAGAGGTGCTTTTCCAGCCACAGCTCGAACTTGGAGGGCTTTGCCGCTTCCTCCTCGGGGTAGAAGTCGGCGGAGTACATCAGGGCCTTCACGCCATTGACCATGGAGTCCAGGAAGTTCACCGTCCCCCGAATCAGGGGGAAGCCCAGAATGGGGTAGCGGTCCTTGATGAAGCGCAGGGGCTCCACCTTTTCCACCAGCTTCCCCTCCTGGTCCCGGACCACGATGGCCTGTTTCTCCGGGCCCCGCATCAAAATGCCTTCGATAAGCGCCTGTCCGCCGATGCTGGTGCGGAAGGCGCAGGATTTGTTTTCTTCTGCCATGAAGTTTCCTTTCTGTTGGGTTGGTATAGAGTCTAACATAGGTTCGCGGAAAAATCAAACTTCCGTTTGATTTAAAATTATTTTTGCGACGACATGCGCGTCGCAAAAATTCCGATACTCCAGCCGCCTTGGGCGGCGTCACCAGTCCGCAGACTGGTGGGGGGAATCTAAAGGGGGGACGAAGTCCCCTCTTTAAGCCCGGACCGGCAGTTTGATCGTCACCACCGCCCCGCCGCCGTCAGCGTTGCCGATGGAGAAGGTCCCGCCGTGGAGGCCGATGATCTCGTCGCAGACCGCCAGGCCGATGCCGCTGCCCCGGGCCCGGGAGGTGCCCTTATAGAATTTCTGCTTCACGAAGGGCAACTCCTCCTCCGGGATGCCGGGGCCGTAGTCCCGGATGCGGACCACCTGGTGCCCGCCCTCCTGGTTCACGGAGGCGGTGATCCGCCTGCCCGCCCCGCCGTGCTTGGCGGCGTTGTCCAATACGTTGCAGAAAACCTGCTTCAGGCGCTCCGAATCCCCCTGGATAAGGGGCAGCAGGTCCCCGTCGCCGGGGTGGTACTCCAGGGCGATGCCGTCCTGGCGGAAAAGCTCCTGATAGGTGAAGATGGCGTCCTCCAGCTCCGCCTGGAGGTCCACGTCCTCGATTTGGAGGGTGAAGCGCCCGTCCTCCATCTTGGAGAAGTCCAGCAGCTCCTCCACCATGGTGGACAGGCGCCTGGACTCGTTGACGATGACCCGGATGCCCCGGCGGAGCTGCTCGGGGTCGTCGGTGAGGCCGTCGTCCAGAATGGTTTCCCCCCAGCCGTTGATGGCGGTGAGGGGGGTTCGGAGCTCGTGGGAGACGGAGGAGATAAACTCGCTTTTCATTTTTTCATTCTGGCTGATTTTCAGGGACATGTCGTTGATGTTGTCCACCAGCTCCCCCAGCTCGTCGGAGTACTTGTTTTCGATCCGGGTGCCGTAGCTTCCGGCGGAGATGCGCTTGGCCGCCTCCGTCACCACCGCCACAGGCTCCACCACGTTGTTGATAAAGAGGAGGTTGGAAAACACCACCAGCAGCATGCACACCAGGGCGATGAGGAAAATCGCCAGGACCACGAACATCACCTGCTGATCCACGGACCGCAGGGAGGTCACCAGCCGCATGACGCCCACCACCCGGCCGTTGACGGTCAGGGGACAGGACACGGCCAGGATTTCCTCCCCCGTCTCCAGGTCCCGGCCCTGGTAGGGCGTGGGGGTCATCTTGTTTTCCTGGAGGACCTGAAGGATGTCGTCGGTACCCGGGTAGGTCCCCGCCGTCAGCCCGGAGGTGGAAACCTGGATGCGCCCGCTGGAGCCGATGAACTGGAGCTCGATGCGGTTTTTATCCTCGAAGCTCTCGGCGGACTGGACGGCCTTTTGATAATAGCTGGAAAAGCCATTGTCCATAAAGTATTCGTTGAAGGAGTTGGCCAGGGCCTGGGCCCGGGTTTCCAGGCCCTTTTGCATGGTGCCGTAGTAGTAGTTGGAAACGCCCGCGGAGAACAGCGTCACCACCAGCACCAGCAGGGTCCCGATGGGGAGGATGGAGTTGAAAATCCAACGCTGCCGCAGGCCCCGCAGGCGGAGGGATTTCCACCGCTGCTCCTTTTCCATCACCTGTTCTTCCATACCGTCACAGCCCCCACTTGTAGCCGTAGCCCCAGACCGTGGTGATATAGGCGGGGTTCTGGACATTGTCCTCGATTTTCAGCCGGAGGCGGCGGATGTTCACGTCCACGATTTTCAGCTCCCCAAAGTAGTCCCGGCCCCACACCATGTCCAGAATTTCCTCCCGGGAGAGGGCCTTGCCGGGGTTTTCCATAAAGACCCGCATGATGGAATACTCCACCTGGGTCAGCTTGATCCGCTGGCCGTTTTTTTCCAGGGTCCGGTTCCGGGTGTTCAGCAGGAAGGGGGGCTGGCTCAGCTCTCCGGTGACCTGGGGGGGCTCCTCTCCGCCGGAGCGGCGGACCAGAGCATCCACCCGGGCGGTGAGCTCCGCCGGGGAGAAGGGCTTGGTCACGTAGTCGTCGGCCCCGGTCATGAGGCCCGTCACCTTGTCCATCTCCTGGGACCGGGCGGTGAGCATGATGATGCCGATCCGGCTGTTGGTGGCCCGGATGCGGCGGCAGACCTCGAAGCCGTCGATGCCCGGCAGCATGATGTCCAGCAAAGCCACCCGGGCGTCCGGGTTCTCGTGGAGGCGTTCCAGGGCCTCCTCGCCGCTCTCGGCCTCAATGACGTCGTAGCCGGCCCGGCGGAGGTTGATGACGATAAAGCCGCGGATGCTGGCCTCGTCCTCTAAAACCAACACTTTCTTCATGGCGTCCGTTCCTTTCAACAGTATGCGCCTCAGTTGTCCCCGGGTATCCACTCCCGGGCGATGAGGCTGAAGGCCCCCCGGACCTCCTCCGCCGTCATGGCCTGATCCCAGGGCGGGATCTCCGGCAGCTCGGCGGTGTAAATCACGTCGGACTGGCGGCTGAGGGGGAAGCGGCTTCCCCGGGCGGCCCGGATCTCCCGGCCCGTGCCGGTGAGGGCGGTGATGCGCAGAATGGCCGCGTCCCGGACGCCCTCCTCGTTCAGCATGTAGAAGGTGACGCTGGCGTCGCCGCCCACGCCGCTGCGCTCCGTTTCCACCCGGCCCACCCAGGCCTCAGGCAGCTGGAGGTACCAGCCGTCCTCTACGCAGTGGTAGGTGGAGGCCGCCGCCTCCCCCGCGCCGTCCAGGCCGAAGGCCCGCCAATCGATCCGGTGGAAGGGGGGCGCGCCGTCGGAGGAGGAGGGGGCGGGGACCTCCGTCCAGCCGTCGCCGTTGATGTCCATGGGATAGAGGCCGTAGAAGGGGGCAATCTCCCCGGAAACCCCGGTGGCCTCGGAGAGGACGATGTTGGTCAGCTCCCCGTTCCGCAGGGCCAGGATGTCGGTGACCGCGCCGGATTGTTCCGTCACCCCGGTGACGAAGAGGGCCGGCGTGCCGCCCTTCAAGGTCCCGGTGGTCAGGCGGCCCTGCTGGCTCAGCTCCGCCATGGTGACGGAGATGCGGGCCGGGGACTGGGGCGCCAGGGCCCCCTTCCGCCAGTCGTAGCAGTCGGCCACGCCGTCCCCCTCCTCGTCGGCGTGGAGGACCACCAGCTCCCGGAGGCCGTCGCCGTCCAGGTCGATGCTGGCGTAGCGGACATAGCTGACGCTGCGCAGCAGCTCCTGGGGCCCGGCGGCGTCCAGAGCGTAAACCGAGAGGGCCTGGAGCTCGGCGTTGACCCGCCAGCCCACGATGATCTCCGTCCGCCCGTCTCCGTCCAGGTCCGTGTAGACCACGCTGTAGACGGACGCGCCGCTGCCCTCGATGACGGCGGACTGCTCATAGCTGTCCTCCTTGGCAGAGAAGATATAGATTTTCAAGGGCTTTTCGTCCTCCGCCTTGCGGAAGAAGGCGACGGCCTCCTGCTGCCCGTCGCCGTCCAGGTCCGTCAGCTGCACGGGCTGGATGTTGGCCCCGGACGTGGGGGCGGCGTACTCGGCGCCGTCCTCCAAAATGGCGTTGAGCCGGGCGTTCAGCTCCGTGTACTTGGCGGGCAGCTCCGGCAGGGCGTAAAGCTCCTCGGGGTTGAACTCGAAGTTGAACCCGCCGCAGCCGCCCAGGGACAAAGACAGCAGCAGCGCCGCCGCCAGGGCCTGTATTTTTTTTGCCATTCCGCCGCCTCCCTTGCCGCTTGAAGCGGATTTGAAGTCCCTTGGCAGGGACCTGAAAACTCTAATATCTTATCATACCACGTTTTCCCCCGTTTGGGTAGTGTTTCTTAACTTGATTTTGCCCCGGATTTTTTCCCGTCCGGCCCGTATCTTACAAAATTGTAAGACACGCACCCAAAACTGTAAGGCAAATCCATGGCATCCCGGCCCCAAGCCTGTTACAATAAGGCCATCACCCAAGAGGAGGAATCCGATATGCCTTTACTGGAAGTACAGCACCTGCAAAAAATTTACACCACCCGCTTCGGCGGCAATCAGGTCACCGCCCTGGCGGATGTGAATTTCTCCGTGGAGTCCGGGGAGTACGTGGCCATCATGGGCGAGTCCGGCTCCGGCAAGACCACCTTATTAAATATTCTGGCGGCCCTGGACCGCCCCACCGCCGGGGAGGTCTTCCTCAATGGAAAGGCCCTCTCCGACATCCGGGAGCGGGATCTGGCGGCTTTCCGCCGCTCCCACCTGGGCTTCGTGTTCCAGGACTTCAACCTCCTGGACACCTTCTCCCTTCAGGACAACATCTTCCTGCCCCTGGTCCTGGCGGGGAAGGACTACCGGGACATGAAAAAGAAAATCCAGCCCATCGCGGAGCAGCTGGGCATCGCCGGTATTCTGCCCAAGTACCCCTACGAGGTTTCCGGCGGGCAGAAGCAGCGCTGCGCCGTGGCCCGGGCCCTCATCACGGACCCCCAGATCGTCCTGGCCGACGAGCCCACCGGGGCGCTGGACTCCCGGGCCGCCGACAACCTGCTGGAGCTCTTCGGAGAAATTAACAAAGGGGGCCAGACCATCCTCATGGTCACCCACTCCGTGAAGGCCGCCAGCCACGCCGGGCGGGTGCTCTTCCTCCGGGACGGGCAGGTCTACCACCAGCTCTACCGAGGGACCCAGAGCGCCGAGGCCCAGTTCGCCAAGATCTCCGACACCCTGACGGTGCTGACGCAAGGCGGTGAGCCCCGTGCGTAAGTCCGGCTTCTTCCCCCGCCTGGCCCTGGTGAATCTGGCCAGAAACGGGCGGTTTTACGGCCCCTACCTCCTCTCCTGCGTGGTGACGGCGGCTATGTACTACATTTTGCTGTTTCTGGCCTATAACGAGGGGCTGGACAGTGTCCGGGGGGCCATGTACCTCAAGAGCTTCGCCGGGGTGGGCTGCTTCGTGGCGGCGGGCCTGGCGGCGGTAATCCTGCTCTACGCCAACAGCTTTGTCATGAAGCGCCGCCAGCGGGAGCTGGGGCTCTACAACATCTTAGGGCTGGAAAAGAGGCACATCGCCCGGATGTGCTTCTGGGAGACCGTGTTCTGCGCCGCCGTCACCCTGGCGGGGGGCCTTCTCCTGGGCATCCTGTTTTCCAAGGCGGTCATCCTGCTCCTTTTAAAGCTGGCCCGCGTCCCCGCCCAGTTCGGCATGGAAATTTCCACCCGGGGCATTTGGGAAACCGCGGCGCTCTTCGGCGCGCTGTTCCTGTTCACCCTTGCGCGAAATCTTTGGAGCGTCAGCCGGGCCAAGCCGGTGGACCTGCTCCACAGCGCCTCCGCCGGGGAGCGGGAGCCGAAAACGAAATGGCTGCTGGTTATCCTGGGGGTGCTGACCCTGGGAGGCGGATACTTCATCGCCATCGCCACCCAGAACCCCATTGAGGCCATGCTGTTCTTTTTCGGGGCGGTGTTCCTGGTCATCATTGGCACGTACTGTCTGTTCACCGCCGGGTCCATCGCCATTTTAAAGCGCCTCCGGGCCAACCCGAAATTTTACTACCAGACCCGGCATTTCACCGCCGTCTCCGGCCTTCTCTACCGGATGAAGCAGAACGCCGTGGGCCTGGCCAGCATCTGCATCCTCTCCACCATGGTGCTGGTGACGGTCTCCACCACCATCGCCATGAACATCGGCCTGGAGAACTCCCTGAATGAGATGTACCCTTATGACATCGAATTCCTCCAGGACCTGGAAAACCAGCCGGGGGACCCTATGGACCGCTTGCGGGAGGTGGAGGCTGCCGCCAACGCCTCCGGGGGCTTTACCGATTCCCGGTACTACACCCGCTATTGGGTCTACTGCGGCGTTCGGGGCAGTGAGATTTCCCTGAACCTGGATCAGAACTGCCTGCGGGCGGAGTTGGAGGTGGTGACGGCGGAGGACTACAGCCGCCTCACCGGAAAGAACGTCATTCTGGCTCCGGACGAGGTGCTGGCCTGTTCGAAGGGCCCGGCGGATTTCCCGTCGGACTTTACCGTCTCCGCGAACTTTGGCGAGGCGGGCCTGTCCTTCCACATCCGGGAGGAAATCACGGAGGTCATCCGCCACGCGACCAACACGCTGCTGGGCTCTGAGGAATCGTCGCTGTTCCTGGTGGTGGCGGACCGGGAGACGGCGGAGGCGCTCATGGACCTGGATACCTCCCGCAGCGCCCGGCAGTTCCGGGTTCAGATGAATCTGGCGGGGGAGGATTATGAGGAAAAGCTGGCCCAGACGGAGCGGCTTGTGTTCGAGCTGAGCAAGCGGGACGGCGGCGTGAGCTTCACCAGCAAGCAGGACAATGCCCAGGAGTTCTACGCCATGTACGGCGGGTTCCTGTTCCTGGGGGTCTTCCTGGGGCTCCTCTTCCTGCTGGCTACCGTCCTTATCATCTACTATAAGCAGATCTCCGAGGGCTGCGAGGACCAGCGCCGCTTTTTAATCCTCCGTCAGGTGGGCATGAGCGAAAAGGAGATCAACGCCTCCATCCACAGCCAGATCCTGCTGGTGTTCTTTCTGCCCCTGGGGGCGGCGGCGCTCCATGTGTTCATGGCCTTCCCCATGCTCTCCAGAATGTTGGAGCTGTTCAACCTCCACGACGGGAAGCTCTTCGTCCTCTGCACGGCGGGAACCCTGGCGGTGTTCTGCCTGATCTACGCCCTGGTCTTCGCCTGGACGGCCCGGGCCTACAGCCGCCTGGTGGGCGCAAACAGCTGAGCCCTCTCTTTTCAGACCCCGCCGGTCAGGATAAGCCCTCCGGCGGGGCCTGGTTTTAATCTGTCGAAACCGTTAGATTTCAGAAAGACTCTGGACACATTTCTGTGTTACGCTGGGCATAGAAAAAGGGCCCCTGGCAGGCCCGGAATTTGACAAGATACGGCGTCGGTGCTATGATGACATGCAGAAGGACGCTGCTGCATAAAAAGGCGGTTGGCCGCTCCCTTGCGAAAGGGGGTGAGGCGGATGGGAAACGGGCGCTGGATGAAAGTCCTGCGCTATACGGTGTCGCTGGCGGCGGTATTGCTG
Organism: uncultured Oscillibacter sp.; assembly: GCF_950073225.1. Lineage (NCBI taxonomy): Bacteria > Bacillati > Bacillota > Clostridia > Eubacteriales > Oscillospiraceae > Oscillibacter > uncultured Oscillibacter sp. The sequence goes on along the minus strand of NZ_CATMPS010000019.1, from coordinate 24,741 downwards.
CTGCTGGCGTACTTAGCCCCAAAAGCGTGTTGACCGCTCGGCTGGCTCCCGAACGGTCAACATAGGATTTCTATGCTTGAACAGTAGGGGCTGATCGCCATGCAACAGCGCCCTTCTATATTCATTATACCCAAATTCGCCGCCTTGTCAATGGGGACAGGGCGGTTCTTCTTCTCCCCGGAAAGGGGCAAAAATGACGAGAGATTACAAAACTGTACCCCTTTTGTAACTTCCTTTACCAGTAAATGGTGTATGCTTACCAATAACACACCGGGTTCCGCTTTGGAAAAAATCTTCTGTCTCCTCTTGACAAGCTGTACCAACTGTATTATTATTGCTAATACGATAGTACAATAACACAGGAGGGAAATTTTTTCAAAGCCTTTGAAGAATTCCCCCCGGCTGTCCCGTAATATACTTGAGACATGAGAAGCGAGGTCTGACATGAAAATTCTGATTACATCCGACTGGTACCTTCCCGCGGTGAACGGCGTGGTCACCTCGGTGAAGAATCTCCGCCGTGAGCTGGAGGCCCGGGGCCACGAGGTCCGGGTGCTGACCCTCTCCCAGAACCGTCATTCCTGCCGGAAGGACGGCGTGACCTGCCTGGGCTCCGTGGCGGCGGGGCTGATTTATCCCGGCGCCCGGCTGCGGACGGCCCTGGCGGGGAAGTGGGTCCGGGAGATCGTGGAGTGGGGCCCCGACGTGGTCCATTCCCAGTGCGAGTTCTCCACCTTCTTCCTGGCCCGGCGCATCGCCGAGGAGCTGGACATTCCCCTGGTCCACACCTATCACACGGTGTACGAGGACTACACCCACTACTTTTCCCCCAACGTCCGCTTTGGGAAGAAGGCCGCCGCCGTCTTCACCCGCTGGGCCGCCTCCCACACGGACTGTCTCATCGCCCCCACGGGGAAGGTGCGGATGCTTCTCCAGGGCTACGGCGTGGAGAAGCCCATCTTCGTGGTGCCCTCCGGCATCGACCTGCGGCGCTTCCGGGATGAGCCGGACCCCCTGCGGGGCGCGGTGCTCCGGGCCAGCCTGGACATTCCCCGGGAGAGGACCGTGCTGGTCTTTGTGGGGCGGCTTGCCGAGGAGAAGCGGGTGGATGAGCTTCTGCGCTTCCGGGCCAACATGGGCCCGGGGGGCGTGACCCTGCTTCTGGTTGGCGACGGGCCGGACCGCAAGCGCCTGGAGGGCGTGGCCCAGAGCCTGGGCCTGGCCGCCCCGGATGTGGTGTTTGCCGGGATGGTCCCGGCGGAGCAGGTGGCGGACTGGTATCAATTGGGGGACCTGTTCGTCAGTGCCTCCACCAGCGAGACTCAGGGCCTCACCTATGCCGAGGCCCTGGCGGCGGGCGTGCCGGTGCTCTGCCGGGCGGACCCCTGCCTGCTGGGCGTGGTCCGGGACGGGGAGAACGGCTGGCAGTACCACGGCGAGGCGGAGTTCCGCCAGCGGCTGGAGGACTTCCTGGCCCATCCCCAGCGGCGGGAGGCCCTGTGCCGGGCCGCCCGGGAGACGGGGGAGGAGTACTCCGCCCAGCGCTTCGCGGAGCGGGTAGAGTCCATTTACTTAGAGCAGATCGAGCGCGGCTCGTTACGGAGGATACCGGCATGAAACAGCAGAGCGTTCCCATTGAAAAGCGGGCCCTTCAGGCGGCGTCCCTCATCGGCTTCGCCATCTGCGTGGCGGTGGCGGTCTGGGGCTGGCGGACGGGGGTCTTGACCTCCCAGGAAAAGCTCCAGGAGCTGGTGGCGAAATGGGGCTTTGCCGGGGCGCTGCTGTTCACCGTCTTCCAGGCGGTGCAGGTGGTGGTGCCCGTGCTGCCGGGGGGCCTGGGGTGCCTGGTGGGAGTGGTGCTCTTCGGGCCCATCTGGGGATTCACGTATAACTACGTGGGCATCTGCATCGGCTCCCTCCTGGCCTTCGCCGTGGCGAAGAACTGCGGGCGGCCCCTGCTGTATCTGCTGTTCTCCGAGAAGACCATTGAAAAATACGACGCGTGGACCGAGAAGCGGGACCGCTTTGCCAAGCTTTTCTTCTGGTCCATCTTCCTGCCCATCGCCCCGGACGATTTCCTCTGCTACCTGGCGGGCACCACCACCATGACCTGGAAGCGGTACACCGCCATCATCCTCCTGGGAAAGCCCTTTAACATCGCCCTGTACAGCATGGGGCTGGTGGCCCTGTGGAAGGTGCTCTTCCCCGGCTTTTGAAAAATTTGCCGTCATAGATAGACGGTTCTCGTGTCAAACTCAACAGGAGCCAAAAAAAGCGGACAACCCGTCCGCTTGGATTTCTGCGCCCAAAATGGGAAAACCATTTGGAAAACAGGCGGACCGCGGGCCGGAAAAACGCGGAGGCCACAGCGAGGCAACCCACTGCGGCAAGGAGGCTGTATGCGCATCTACATTTACGGAGGCGGGGAAAAACTGGTGGGAAAAAGCGGCGTGGGACAGGCCATCCGGCACCAGCGGGAGTGCCTCCGGCGCTCCGGGGTGCCCACCACGGACCGCTGGACGGCGGACGCCGCCGCCATCCACGTCAACACCATTCTGCCGGACTCCGTGCTGGCCGCCCTGGGGGCCAAGCTCCGGCGGCGGAAGGTGGTTTGGTACGGCCACTCCACCATGGAGGACTTCCGTTCCTCCTTCAAAGGCTCCAACGCCCTGGCGCCCCTGTTCAAGCGCTGGATCACCTTCTGCTACGGCCTGGGGGACGTGGTGCTGACCCCCACGGAGTACTCCCGGAAGCTCCTGGAGGGCTACGGTCTGAAAAAGCCGGTGTACAGCATTTCCAACGGCGTGGACACGGACTTTTTTAAGCCGGACTCCGCCGCCCGCTCCGCCCTCCGGGCCCGGTACGGGCTGGGGGAGGAGGAAAAGGTGGTGGTTTCCGTGGGCCACATGATCGCCCGGAAGGGCCTGCCCGAGTTTTTGGAGCTGGCCCGGAACGTCCCGGAGGCAAAATTCCTCTGGTTCGGCTGGACGAATCCCAAGCTCATCCCCCAGGAGATTGTCCGGGACATGGAGAACGCCCCGGAGAACGTGATCTTCCCCGGCTTCGTGGGCCGGGAGGAGCTGCGGGAGGCCTACCAGGGGGCGGATGTGTTCGCCTTCCTCAGCCATGAGGAGACGGAGGGCATCGTGGTGCTGGAAGCCCTGGCCTGCGGTGTGCCCACGGTTCTGCGGGACATTCCCGTCTACGGCGGCTGGCTGGAGCACGGGAAGAACGTATACAAAGCGCCGTCGGAAAGCGCGTTTCAAGAGATCGTATCCGGCCTTTTGAACCGCAGCCTCCCGGACCTCACCGCCGCCGGGCGGGCCGCGGCGGAGTCCCGGAGCCTGGAACAAGTAGGGCGGCGGCTGAAGGCCATCTATTTGGAGCAGCGGGTTCTGCCGCCCCTGCCCGCCGCGCTGCCGCAGACGCTGGCGTTCCCGGCGGACGCGAGGTCCCTCAACAGCCCGCGCCCCTGAAAAACGGAGGTTCCGCCAAGCCGGGAGGATGGAAAAAGCAAACGCCGGAAGGGAAGGCCCTTCCGGCGTTCGTGTCGTTGCGGCGGCGCCGCTTCGCCCGGCGTATCCCCGGATTTCCGGGGCGGACGCACCTAAAGCGATTCCCTCGGCCCTGGTAAGTACTCCTCTCCCGCCGGGATCATTTCCAGCTTCCCCGCCGACAGCTCCGTCAGCCGCTGGGCGAAGGCCGCCGCCCCCTCCTGGGAAAAGGCGGCGTGGAGGGTCACCTCCGCCCCGTAGTCCGCGTCCCGGAGGACGCCCTCCTGGGCGGCGATTTCCAGCTTCAGCCGCTCCAAAAGCGGGTAGGGGCAGGGTACGTCCCAGAGGGTCCAGAGGCTGACCCAGGCGGTGCCCGCCGCCTCCAGGCCGTCCCTGGCCCCCCGGCCATAGGCGCGGGTCAGGCCCCCGGCCCCCAGCAGCACGCCGCCGAAGTACCGGGTGACCACGCAGCAGACGTTGGTGACCTCCTGGCGCTGGAAGACGTTCAGCATGGGCTGGCCCGCGGTGCCCTGGGGCTCGCCGTCGTCGGAGTAGCGGACCGCGCCGCCCTCCCGGAGGAGGTAGCACCAGCAGTGGTGCCGGGCATCGTAGTGCCGCTTGCGGATTTCCTCAATTTTTGCCCGGGCCTCCGCCTCGGTCTCCACCCGCCAGAGGTTTGTGATGAAGCGGGAGCGTTTTTCGGTGAATTCGGTTTCGGTGTCCGCGAAGGGAACCCGGTAGCCGGACATGGGCAGCACCTCTTTTCTTCCCGTCAGGGGAGGGTTTTTGCTCGCCCTTGCGGGCGGGGGAGAATGGATACCAGCGATGGCTGGTTCATTGCACCCCCCATTTTCTCTTTTTCTTCCAGAAGAAAAAGAGAAAACGGGCCGTGCACGGTCCAAAAGAGAAAAAGAAGTATTGGCCCTTCGGGCCTGTTTTTTTGTCCTTCTATTGGTAGAATACCTTCCCGATTTCCTCAAGACTCCCCAGAGGGCGGCAGCATCTCCCGGACATCGGTCCGGCCCAGCAGGTAATCGGCGTTGACCTGGAAATGGTCCGCCAGGGCGATGATGTTCTGAAAGCTGGGCAGATTTGTACCCGCTTCAAACCGCTGATAATGGCGATCTACCAATCCAAGAGCCGCCGCCGTCTGCACCTGTGTCTCTTTCCGCTCTTTCCGCAAAGCCCGAAGTCTTTCTTGAAATATCATGGCTCCCCCTCTTGACACGCTATAATCGTTGTGTTATACTATCTATAACACGCTAAATTTTATGTTTTTGAAAGGCGGTTTATATGTCCGACTTCATGCTCTGGCTCCACGCCAACTACATCAAGCCCCAGCTGGAAACCCTTACGAAAGAAAGCGACTACGCCCTTCGCATAGAGCTCCTGCAAGGCCAGCTGGATGGCGGCGGAATGGAAGACCTGGACAGAGCCCTGGAATTCACGGCCATCCAAGCCTTCCTCCTGGGCCTGCGCACCGGGGAGGGCCTGGCCCTCAGCCGTCCGTAAACGCCTCCACCCGTCCCAGGGTCCGGGGGGTGCACACCGCCGTCACGTCGATGGCCGCCCCGTACTCCACCTTCTCCACCTTGGCCTCCTTATAGAGGAGGTCCAAAAGCCCCCCCTGATCATAGGGCAGATGAATGGTCACCCGCCGGGACCCCTTGTCCAGCCGCCGGGCAATCATTTCCAGCAGCTTGTCCACCCCCGCGCCGCTCTTGGCGGAGATGGCGCAGATGTCCTCCCCGTGGGGCATGATCTCCCCCGGGGGCAGCAGGTCCGCTTTGTTGAACACGTCGATGCGGGGCAGCTCTCCTGCCCCCAGCTCCAAAATCAGGTCCTCCACCACACGGGCCTGGCCCTGCCAGTCCGGGCTGGACACGTCGATGACGTGGAGCAGCAAATCCGCGTATTCCAGCTCTTCCAAAGTGGCCTTGAAGGCCTCGACAAGCTGGTGGGGGAGCTTGCGGATAAAGCCCACGGTGTCGCTGAGCACCACGTCGGTGGTGTCGCTGACGTGGAGGAGGCGGCTGGTGGTGTCCAGGGTGTCGAACAGGCGGTTGTTGGCGGGGATGCCCGCCCCGGTGAGCTGATTGAGCAGCGTGGACTTCCCGGCGTTGGTATAGCCCACCAGGGCCACCACCGGGATTTCGTTTTTCCGCCGCTGGCGGCGCTGGGTGTTCCGTACCCGGCGCACGTCCTCCAGGTCCTCCCGGAGCTTGTCAATCTTCCGGTGGATGTGCCGCCGGTCGGTTTCCAGCTGAGTCTCGCCGGGGCCCTTGGAGCCGATGGGCCCGCTGCCGCTGGTGCCCGCCTGGCGCTCCAGGTGGGTCCACATGCCCGTGAGGCGGGGCAGCAGATACTGGTACTGGGCCAGCTCCACCTGGAGCCGTCCCTCCCGGGTCCGGGCCCGCTGGGCGAAGATGTCCAGAATCAGCCCGCAGCGGTCCAGCACCTGGACCCCCAGCAGCTCCGTCAGTACCCGGAGCTGGGAGGGGGAGAGGTCGTTGTCGAAGATGACCATGGTGGCCTCGGTGTTTTCGCAGTAGAGCTTTACCTCGGCGCACTTGCCTTCGCCGATGAAGGTCCGGGGGTCCGGGGAGCTCCGGTTCTGGAGGACCATGCCCACGGTTTCCGCCCCGGCGGTCTCCACCAGGGCGGAGAGCTCTTCCAGCGTGTCCTCCCCGGCGTTCTGGTCCCGCTTGAGCACGGGGGAATTCAAGCCCACCAGGACCACCTTGTCTCGAATCTTGTCTGTCTCTTGCATAGTACTTCCTTACTTGTTATTTGACGGAGTAGGCCTCCACAATCTCGCCGGTGTAAACCCGGTGCCAGCCGCCCTTGGCCCCGTAGCTGGGCAGGATTTTTTCTTCTCCGGCGGGGAGCACACAGGCGGGCTCCAGGTCCTGGGCATAGAGGGTCCGGCACACCAGCACCAGCTCCGCCTCCTCAAAGAAAGGGGCGCCGCCCGCGCCGGCGCGGACCGTCAGGCCGCACTCCTTGATTTTGTCCATGTCCCGGCCGCTCTTCGTGCCGCAGAGGGCCATGGCGTTTTTCATGTCCTTGGGGAGGACGGAGACGGTGAAATACGCCTGATCCTCCATAAACTGATAAGTGTACCGCTCCGGCCGCACGTAGACCGTGCAGGTTTGCAGACCCCACAGCCGTCCCGCCTGGCACCAGCCGATGGTCATGGTGTTGCAGCGGTCCGCCGTTCCGGCGGTGAGCAGGGCGTTTTCCGCCCCCAGGGCCGGGAGAAGCTCCCGGACGGCGGCTTGGGAATCGGTGAGATGTAAGCGCATGGCGGAGGACTCCTTTCTAAGTTCACTGCTTCCAGTATATGCGTTTCTCCAAAAAACGCAACGGGAAATTTGGATTTGTCACGGGTTCAAGGCCCGGATTTCCTCCTGGAGGTTCTCCAAAAACCGGGCGGCGTGGCCGCCGTCCATCTGGGTGTGGTGGAACTGGAAGGAGATGGGCAGGGACGCCCGCCACAGCTTCTTCCGGTATTTTCCCCAGACCAGGAAGGGGTTGTTGTAGCATCCGGCGTAGATGTTCACCGCCCCGTCAATCTCCGTCTGGGGCAGGGCGGAGGTCCCGATGACCATGTAATCGCCGTTCAAATCATAGGGCGCGCCGGTCTCCCGCACCTGGGCGGTGAGGGCCAGGTAGTCCCGGCGGAATTGGTCCAGGCTTTCGGAAAAGGGGACGTCGCAGGTGGCGATGCCCCCGTCCCGGAGGGACGCCACGGTGTTGACGGCCAGATTTTCATAGCGGATCAGCTTCTCTCCCACCGGGAGGGTGTAAAATTCCTCCACCCGGGAGGCGGCTTTGCCAATGCACCAGCAAAGGAGCAGGTTGAATTTCAAATCCCCCCTGCGGCTCAGCCGCGCCGGACGGGTGACGTCCAGGGTTTTCACCAGCGTCACCATGGGCATGGGGGCCCGCATCCAAAGCTGGAAGGCCTCCGCCCGGCCGGTTTGGTTCGGGTCCAGTTCTTTCATGCTTCCTCCTCAGCCGCTCCGGGCTCCGCCGGGCAAAACGCGAAAAAGAGCGCGCCGGACTACGGCGCGCTCTTTTAGCAGTGATTGTGTCGGACTCACTTGACCAGGCCGAACCTCTTGTTGAACTTCGCGACCCGGCCGCCGGTGTCCACCAGCTTCTGCTTGCCGGTGAAGAAGGGGTGACACTTAGAGCAGACTTCCACCTTGATATCCTTCTTGGTAGAACCTGTCTCAATCACATTACCGCAGGCGCATGTAATCGTAGTCTGCTGATAATTGGGATGGATTCCTTCCTTCATTGCTCTGTTCACCCCTTTCTAAAACGAACTTCGCCGCATAGCTTTCACTATAACAGCAACTGTCAGTATAGCACGCCGGTTTTTAAATTGCAAGCATTTTCTTCGATTTGGGGAAGTTTATTTTTTGAGGCCCGGTTGCGTTTCCCCACCGCCGGGTATATGATAAAAAATGCAAATGTTACGCATTGCCGTCCTCCGGGGAAAGCAGCCGCTCCGCCTTCTCCCCGGCGTACCACATATTATAGGTCTGCCGGTAAATCTCCGCCGCCGCCTCCGTATGGCACACCATGCGCACCCGGCGGGGGAGCTCATGCTCCCGGAGGAAATCCATGATGGCTTTCAGGGCCACGCCGGCGGCCTGGGCCATGGGGTAGCCGTAGACCCCGGTGGAGATGGAGGGGAAATCCACGGTTTCAATGCCCTGCTGCTCCGCCAGCTCCAAACAGGAGCGGTAACAGGAGGCCAGCAGCGCCGCCTCCCCGTAAGTCCCGCCCCGCCAGATGGGGCCGGGGGTGTGGAGCACGTATTCCGCGGGGAGGTTATAGCCCCTGGTCAGCTTGGCCTGCCCGGTTTCGCAGCCCCCCAGGGTCCGGCACTCCGCCAGAAGCGACCGCCCGGCGGAGCGGTGAATGGCCCCGTCCACGCCGCTGCCCCCCAGCAGGGTGGTGTTGGCGGCGTTGACAATGGCCTGGGCGTCGGATGCTGTGATATCGCCCACGAGGATGGAAAAACGGTCCATGGCAGGGTCCTCCTTGGTTGATGAAGTGGTTATCTTCTATAGTATCGGACCTTCGCCGGGAAGGCAACAAAAATTTTTTCGGGAAATTTTCAGATTTCCCTTGACCTTGCCGTAACGTCAGCCCTTATACTGCGGTTTGTCAGGAGGGATACCGCTATGGAATACACCGTAAAAGCCCTGGCGGAGCTGGCCGGGGTGACGCCCCGGACCCTGCGCTGGTACGACCAAAAGGGCTTGCTCAAGCCCCGGCGGACCACGAAAGCGGGCTACCGCCTCTATGGCCCCGAGGAGGTGAACCGTCTCCAGGCCATTCTCTTTTACAAGGAGCTGGGGCTGGAGCTGGAGGCCGTCCGGGAAATCCTGGACGCGCCGGGCTTTGACCGTCTGGCGGCGCTGCAGAGCCACCTGGCGGAGCTGGAGGCCCGGCGGCGGAGGCTGGACGCCCTGATCCTGACGGTAGAGAAAACCATCGACGAGGCAAAAGGAGGAACCCAAATGTCCGACAAGGAAAAATTCGAGGCGTTCAAGCGCCGGGCCGTGGAGGCCAACGAGGAGCAATACGGAAAGGAAATCCGGGAACAGTACGGCCCGGAGGCCGTGGAGGAGTCCAACGCCAGGCTCCTTTCCATGACGGAGGAGGAGCACGGCCGGTGGAAGGCCCTGGAGGCGGAAATTCTCTCCGCCCTGGCCGCCGCCGTCCGGGCGGGGGAGGCCCCGGCGGGCCCGGAGGGGCGGCGCATTGCGCAGCTCCACCGCCGCTGGCTGTGCTGCACCTGGGCCAAGTACACCCCCCAGGCCCACCGGGGTGTGGCGGAGCTGTATACGGCGGACGAACGCTTCGCCGCCTATTACGACAAGGAGGTCCCCGGCTGCGCCGCGTTCCTGCGGGATGCGGTCCGGGCCTATACGGAGTGAGCAGAGGGCCCGCCGGAAAGGCGGGCCCTTCCGCGTTTTCCGCTGGCGGCAAAATAATTTCGTCCCCCTCAAACTTTCCGCCCACCTTTTCCGTCTATACTACAGACGCCGCCAAAGCTCAGGCGCCGGACAGGGCGGCGGGAACCCTTTCAGAAAGGAGCATCGATGTGACGAAGGAAGAAACCTTAACCTCGTTCCTCATCGAGACCCAGGCCCGGTCCTACCGGCTGGCGTACAGCGTCCTCCGCAACCGGGAGGAGGCCCTGGACGCGGTGCAGACCGCTGTCTGCCGGGCTTTGGAGCACCAGAACAGCCTCCGGGACCCTGGGGCCGTCAAAACCTGGTTTACCCGGATTTTGATGAACGCCTGTCAGGATACCCTCCGCCAGCGGGGCCGGGTGGTCCCCTTCCCGGAGGAGGGACCGGAGCTGGGCCAGGAGGACCCGGAGCCCGCCGACGACACACTGGCCCGGCAGGTGAACGCCCTGCCGGCGGAGGTGGGGACCGTTATCAAGCTGCGGTTTTATGAGGAGATGACCCTGAAGGAAATCGGCGAGGTCACCGGGCAGAACATCAGCACGGTGAAAAGCCGCCTGTACGCGGGGCTGAGGAAGCTGCGCGTCGCCATGGAAGGAGTGGAGATTTGATGAACGAATTCAAAAACGCCAAAGAGGCTTACGACAACACCCCCATTCCCGCCGAGCTGTCGGAGCGGGTCCGGGCGGGCGTCCGGGAGGGGAAGGCCCGGTACCGGGCACGCCGGGGCCGGACGCTCCGCCGCTGGGGGGCCACCGCCGCCTGCTTTGCCGTACTGCTGGCGGGGCTGAACCTGTCCCCCACCATCGCCAAGGCGGCGGCGGAGGTGCCTGTCCTTGGCGGGCTGTTCCAGGTGCTGACTTTCGTGGATTACGACAAGACGGAGGACGGCATCCACTACGACGTGACCGTTCCCCAGCTGGAGGCGGAAGGGGACCTGGCCGGGAAGGTCAACGCCGTCATCCAGGAGAAGGTGGACGCCCACCTGGCCAAGGCCCAGCAGGACTGGGACGACTACCGGGAGGCCTTCTTCGCCACCGGCGGCACCGAAGAGGAGTGGGCGGACCGGGAGATGGACGTCATCGTGGACTATGAGATCAAGAGCCAGTCGGAGTCCCGGGTTTCCTTTGTGGTGACCTTTGCCGAGGGCTGGGTGTCCTCCATGGAGGAGCGGTACTATTACAACCTGGACCTCAGCGAGGACCGGGACCTGACCCTCCGGGACTGCCTGGGAGAGAACTGGGTGGAAACCTGCAACGCCGCCATTGAGCGGCAGATTGCCGAGAGCGTGGACGAGGAGGGCTTCACCTTCTTCTTCGCCCCGGAGGAAGGCGGCTTTACCACCGTGGACGAGACCACCGGCTTCTATGTCCGGGAGGACGGCACGGTCGTGGTGTGCTTCCCCGAGTACAGCATCGCCGCCGGCGCGGCGGGCATCCCGGAGTTCCCCATCAACTGAACACTCGATAGAAGCAGAGGCCGCCCCATTCGGGCGGCCTCCCAGCCTGTCGAAAAGCGGCCTGTTTGGAGAATATCCAGACAGGCTGCAAAGATATTGAAGGATAAAGGAACCGCTGATTTAAGGAAGCACTGATTAAATCGAATTTTCAAAAACGATGTGATTTCCAAGATGCAAAGCAGAGATACCTCGCTATGCTTTTGCAATAATTTAAACTTTTTCGCGCCATTCGCTTTGCCCGCAGCGATTAAATCAGTGGTTCCTTAATCCCCCGAAATGATAAAAGACAGCCTGAAGCTGGACCAGACGGTCCGGTGCTCAGCTTGTCAAAAAAGTGCTGGCCGAACGGGAAGAGCGCTTTCTGGCTTTCCAGCTCGCCAGCTTTTTGAGGTTCATGGCAGCAAATTTAAGCCTCACCCTGTTGGATACCCGGGTCAAACCACGGTAAAACGTGTAGCGCATTTTCGATTGGATTCAAATCAGGGCTGTACGCTGGCAAGTACCGTAATTTCATGCCAGCCCCCTCCAAAAGCGTCCGGACCTCTTTGCCGTGATGCGTACGCATATTATCCATGACAACAATATCCCCTTCGTGCAGTGTGGGAATGAGCGTTTCCTTAAGATAGTCCAGAAATTTTTCGCGGGTCGTTCCACCGCTGTAAATCGTATAGGCCGTCTCACCATTGCGTCTTATGGAGGAAAGAATCGTGGTATTGGCAGGCGTATTCAAGGGAGTCTTGTCTGCTGACCGCTCCCCGCCAATGGCCCGCCCACATCGGCGGCTCAAGTCCGTGTTTACGCCGCTTTCATCCAGAAATACCAGTTTGTCCGCTTCGCATTGCGTGATCATTCCACTCCAGGCTTCTCTCGCCGCCACAACATCGAACACGCTCCCGCTCTGCCGCGTAAAAGGACTTCTTCTTGTAAACATAACTCAGTCTAATCACGGCCTTTCCCACCGTTTCGTTACTGACAGACAGTCCCTGTTTTTCGATGATTTCGTCGATTGTAATATCCGGCTGGGCTACGATCAGTTGGTCTATGCCCTGCAAATCTTCTTCCGTCAGGGCCGGTTTCCTTCCTCGCTGACTGGTTTGACGTTCTACACTGCCGGTTTTCTTCTTTTGTCCGCTCAAACGATACACGGTACTGGTACTTACCTGGAAACACTTTGCCACTGTCTGTGCATCGTGGGTCTGTTCATATGCCTGTACCAGCAGTCTTCGCGCCTCGTTGTGCAACATACCTATCACCTTCTGATAGCATTCTACACCTTTAGTCAATTCACTGCTATTTTATTGGATTGCTATAGAACCTATATTCACAACCGGCGAACGCTGTCCGGCTGGTTATGAATACAGGTTCTCAATCTATTTGATGAATCCTATGGTTTGGTGAAAAACATCAATCAGAAGTAAAATTAAAAAACGACCGCTAAATGCAAAACCAGCTTATTGAAAGCAATGCGGGAGACGGCGAAATGACGAAGATCAAAATCTGCGGGCTGCACCGGCCCTGTGATATCGAGTATGTCTACAAGGCGCGGCCCGCCTGGTGCGGCTTCATCATCAACTTCCTCAGGAACCACCGGAGCCTGCCCCCGGACCAGGTCCGGGCCCTGGGGCGGAAGCTGGACGGTGCCGTCGTCCCCGTGGGAGCCTTTGTGGACCAGCCGGTGGAGACCGTGGCGGAGCTCCTGAAGGACAGAACCATCCCCGCGGCCCAGCTCTGCGGCCATGAAAACGCTTTCTATATCGCCGCCCTCCGGTCCGCCGCCCCAAGGCGGCCTTCGGCTGGTCCCCGGCTGGGGGCGTGACCCAGCCCTATCTGCCGCAAAAAAGGAATGAACATCTGCCGGTCCTCTGGTGATTGCGAAGAACGGTATCCTCTCCGATAGTGTTCAAAAGCTCAAATTACCTATTGACATTATAGGTTATTTGGAATAATATATAATTACCAACAAACATACCAGGTTATTTAACGGAGGATTTCTATGATGATTTACGCGGATAACGCGGCCACGACGAAGATGAGCCGGACCGCTGTGGACGCTATGCTGCCCTATATGGACGAGCTTTACGGCAACCCCTCTAGCCTCTACGCCTTCGGTCAGGAGGCCAAGGAGGCTTTGGAGGACGCCCGGGGACGTATCGCCGCCTGTCTTGTCTGCGAACCAAGGGAGCTCACCTTCACCTCCGGCGGCAGCGAGGCGGACAACCAGGCCATCCGTTCCGCCGCCGTCCTGGGGGCCCGGAAGGGCAAGCGCCACATCGTCTCCACCGCCTTTGAGCACCACGCGGTGCTCCACACCCTGAAAAGGCTGGAGGGCGAAGGCTTTGCCGTCACCCTGCTGGACGTCCACGAAAACGGCCTGGTGACGCCGGAGCAGGTCCGGGAGGCCATCCGGCCCGACACCTGCCTGGTGACCGTCATGTACGCCAACAACGAGATCGGAACCGTCCAGCCCATATCGGAGATCGGCGCGGCCTGCCGGGAGGCGGGGGTCTTGTTCCACACCGACGCGGTCCAGGCGGCGGGGCACCTGCCCATTGACGTCCGGGCCCAGAACATCGACCTTCTCTCCCTCTCTGCCCACAAGTTCCACGGGCCCAAGGGCGCCGGCGCGCTGTACGCCCGCCGGGGCGCGGCCCTGACGAACCTCATTGAGGGCGGGGCCCAGGAGCGGGGCAGGCGGGCCGGGACGGAGAACGTCCCCGCCATCGCGGGCATGGCGGCGGCGCTGGAGGAGGCCTGCGCCCATCTGACGGAGAACGCCGTCCGGGTCTCCGCCCTGCGGGACAGGCTCATGGCGGGCCTCTCGGAGATCCCCCACAGTGTCCTGAACGGCGACCCGGCGAAGCGGCTCCCCGGCAATGTCAACTTCTGTTTCGAGGGCATCGAGGGAGAATCCCTGCTGCTCCTGCTGGACGACAAGGGGGTCTGCGCCTCCTCCGGGTCCGCCTGTACCTCCGGGTCCCTGGACCCCAGCCATGTGCTGCTGGCCATCGGGCGGCCCCACGAGATCGCCCATGGCTCCTTGCGCCTGACCATCAGCGAGGAGACGACGGAGGAAGAAATTGAATATTTGATCGAAGCCGTCCGGGACGCAGTTTCGTATCTGCGGAGTATGTCCCCCGTCTGGCGGGACCTGGAGAGCGGCAAAGCGCCGCATATCATCTAAGAGGAGGAATCAAATCATGGCTTTATACAGTGAAAAAGTGATGGACCATTTCCGCAATCCCCGAAATGTGGGGACCATCGAAAACGCCGACGGCGTGGGAGAAGTGGGCAACGCCAAATGCGGGGACATCATGAAGATCTATCTGAAAATCCGGGACGGCGTTATTGAGGACGTGAAATTCGAGACCTTCGGCTGCGGAAGCGCCATCGCCTCCAGCTCCATGGCCACGGAGCTCATCAAGGGAAAGCCGGTGTCCGAGGCCATAGCCCTGACCAACAAGGCCGTGGCGGAGGCCCTGGACGGCCTCCCGGCCCACAAGCTCCACTGCTCCGTCCTGGCGGAGGAGGCCATCAAGGCGGCGCTGAAAGACTACTACGACCGCCAGGGCATTGCCTATGATCCGGCTCAGTTCCCGGACTGCGCCCACTGTGAAGGCTGTGGGAGGTAGAGTCCTGGTCGCGATGAGCGGCGGCGTTGACTCTTCCGCTGCCGCTCTCTTGCTGAAGCGGCGGGGCTATGACTGCGCGGGCTGCACCATGAAGCTCTTTGACAGCGGGGACGCGGGACTCAGCCGCCGGACGTGCTGCTCCCTGGAGGACGTGGAGTACGCCCGGGCGGCGGCCTTCCGGCTGGGGATTCCCCACTGGGTGTTCAACTTCAAGGATGCCTTTCGGTCGGCGGTGATGGAGAAGTTCGCCGCCGGTTACGAAAGCGGCCTGACGCCCAATCCCTGCATCGACTGCAACCGGTATCTGAAATTCGGGAAGCTCCTGGACCGGGCCAGGGTCCTGGGCTTTGACTATCTCGCTACCGGGCACTATGCGAGAATTGAACGGCAGGGGCAGCGCTATGCCCTGAAAAAAGCCCTGGACGAATCCAAGGACCAGAGCTATTTTCTCTACGGCATGACCCAGGACCAGCTGGCCCATACCCTGCTCCCTCTGGGAGGGCACCTAAAGTCCGAAGTCCGCAAAGCTGCCTGGGAAGCCGGACTCGCCAATGCGGGAAAACGGGATAGCCAGGATATTTGTTTCGCCCCAGACGGGGACTATGCCGCCGCCGTGGAGCGCATTTCCGGCAACGCCGCTGTCCCGGGGAACTTTGTGGATATCGCCGGAAGAGTCTTGGGAACGCACCGGGGCATTGTCCGCTATACCATCGGCCAGCGGCGGGGACTCGGCGTTTCCGCGCGAGAGCCTCTCTATGTCTGCGGGATTTCGGTCCGGGACAACACCGTTACCCTGGGCGGAAAAGAGGCGCTGCTCCGGGCCTGGATGGAAGTGGGAGCGTTTCATTGGATTTCCGGGACGGCTCAGGAGCGGCCGTTTCCCTGCGGCGTCAAGCTGAGAAGCACCCAAAAGGAGCTGCCTGCCACGGCTTATCCCGCCGAAAAAGGCCGGGTGTGCGTGGTATTTGACGAACCCCAGCGGGTTCCCGCGCCGGGCCAGGCGGCTGTGCTCTATGAGGGAGACACCGTGCTGGGCGGCGGCGAGATTCTCCCCTCGGCCTAGAAAAATGGCGAAGAGGCGGCACGGCTCTGGCTGAGATGATAGAGAACGGAGAGACAGTCACGATTTCTGTCTTCATTTTCCTAGGGGTCCATCCGTATGTAATTCACATTAACGTATTTTCTTCAAAATCCCCCCCTCCATTCCATGCACTTCGTCACATAGAATGTCAATATCATCCCGAACATGGCTTGCGATGATGATCAATTTACCGTTTTCCTTCATCTTTAATAAAACCATTCTTATATCTTCAACACCATTGCTATCAAGCGCATTCATCGGCTCATCCAATATAAGAATGTCTGGATTTTCCATTAACGCCTGCGCAATTCCAAGGCGCTGTTTCATACCAAGCGAATAATTTCCGACGCGCTTTTTGTCATCAGGATTTAGTCCTGCGAGCCCCATGTATTTTCGTATTTCACCTTCTTTAACCCTTCCCCTGATAGACGCTAAATACTTCAGGTTTTTTAGCCCGGAATACCTTGGAAGAAAGCCTGGCGTCTCAATAATAAATCCTATATTTTCCGGATAATCCACATCTTTTCCAACAATTTTGCCATTAACTGTTACTGTCCCTGCCGTGGGATGCAGCAAGCCGCAAATGCATTTAAGCAGAACGGTTTTGCCGGAGCCGTTTCTTCCTACGATTCCATAAATTTTCCCCATTCCAAATTTTGCGGACACGTTTTTCAGCGCATCCTGCTCGCCAAACACTTTCGTCACATTCTCTACAAAAATCCCGCATTTATCTTCCATGAATACGCCTCTCAATGATTCGATTGATTACCTTTTCCCTGTAATTTGCGGCCATGCATAATGCGCTGAGGCTTACGATTGCAATCATGAAAAATTTCTCTGCATATGCCAGATTGATCCCCCATTTGGGCGCAAAGCCATAAAACAGTCCTAACTGCGCCAAGCTTACCGGAGAAACCCCATACGCCCAGTCCAGCCAGTCATTTGAGACGCATATATCCAAAACAGCGATCAGCGCTCCCGCAAATGTTCCTACTGATTTGGCGGACATCTTATTTCCAAAATAGACCAGCAGTCCAATATACAAAATGCAGGAAAATTCCAGGAATATGCTAATAAACAGCGCATTGACAGGCTCATATTGCCGCATAATATTCTGAGATATTGACAGTTCCACGCCGAACTCCGCTCCGGCGTTTGTTTTTCCCAGTGTTCCCCAAATCTTTCCCCATTCGTTTGACCATTGAATATGTCCAAGAAACGGAATGATCGTTGCCGCTGTCAAACAAGCAGTATAGAGAATCGACATTTTTGTGATATAAAGGATCTGCCCCAATCCCCACGCCAGTTTTCCTGCTCTGGAAATCATATATTGATAGGATTCATCTTCAAATGGCGCATTACAAAACAGGATGACTGCGCATGCCGCTATAACAAACTGCATCCCGTAATGATTGACTATAAAGACAAAGGCAAACGGTGTAACATCTATATGTACACTCCGACTGAAGGCTGAAACGGCAAAAAGGCTTTCCATCACGTACAGCGCAACCATAATAAGGGTGAATGGTATTCTTATATTTTCCCGCAACATCCTCATATTATAGTTTGATACCTTATTTGCTTTCATAAAACATTCCATCTCGAAGCCCCCTTGCCAACCTTTCCGTAAAATATACACCCATCAGGAAAACCAAAATACCCGAAACAAAGGCCGCGGCCATAACCGTGTATCCGCTATTGTGAATGACTGTTCTGCCTATCAATATTTGATCAAACCGCCAGTTAGCATCAAGGGATGCGATCTGACTTGCTTTAACGATTACATAGCTGCCCAAAAACGGAAACATCGTAATGACGAATTTATCCCTTATATATAATGACACAAGCAAAGAAGCGCCAGCCCATAACATCCCGCGCATAAATCCAAGAGCCGCCTCTGTCACGCAGTAGAGGACCGGGTAATGAACCGCCAGCCATTTATGAAATAAATCCGCCGCGCTTTCAGCCGATGCCCCATAATAATCACTTGTCATCTGGAGCCTTATGCGCAAAAATAACATCAGCAAAACCGTGCCTGACGCAACCACCAGCCCGCCTATCAGGATATTTACGATATATTTCACAGCGCCATACCTTCGCATACCCTCTCTGGAAACAATGTATGCAACCGCCTTGCTGCTTCTTTCCTCGCAAAGGCTGGCCGCAAAAGGCAGCGCCGCAAAAACAGGCAATATATAATTTCTGCACATTCCTCCGAATGCGGAATTGCTTATAAAATAGTATACGCACCAGACAGGATTGCCGCTTTGCATTGCGCTGACCAAATCATTCCATGAATCAAAGCAAATGCAGAACATAACGCCAATAACCGCTAAGAAGGTGCTTGTATTGATTGCCCGTTTCCATTCATTTATAAATACCCGGCTCACGAAATTTCCTCTCCTGTGACTGCGTTGAATCGAATCGAATACCTGCTGTCTTCAACCGATTCTCCATCTACTTCAAAATCAACGCACCATGCCGGAATCAAATCCATTTCGGTAAAGGAATCTTCCCTCAGAAGCGGGAAATACTCCATCCAGATATTCTTCGCCCTAAACTCGCTTGTTAAAATCACGTCGCCAAATTTTTTCATGATTGCTTCTTTGATGCCGTCTTCGCCTATAATAGCCGCTTCCTTCCGCTGTTCCTCATAAGGCTCAAACATTCCCATCATGGTTATCATTTCGATCCCATTATTTGATAACAATGCCGTTACAGCGGCTGGGTAAGCCAAAAATCTCTCACTTGTTTGCCGCAGATTTGGCTCGCCTCGGTATACGGGGGACCCATTTACATTTATTCGAAAAACGATCCGGTACACTTCCATGCCTTCCTCAAACGTATCGCTTCCATATCCCTTTGCTGACAAAAACTGATAGTCGCCATCTTCCATAATCGCTTTTTTCACATTCTCAAAATCCGCTTGATCCATAGCAACCACATCAAGAGCTTCCAGCTCTCCGCCCACTCCAAGCATCCCTATAAAATTCTGAATCCTTGCAGCAGCATCCGCTTGGGGCATAAAAGACAACTCCCTGTCATCTGTCAATCCCATCTCCCCCGCATAGGAACAGTAGGTGTCCAAATGGTTTGCCATATCATTTCTTTGATATGTAAGTGAGCCGCTCATAAACCCGTCGTTCCCATCATCAACATCAAGGCTTCCTTCTTCATTTTGCCCGATTGCTTCCTGCGCTTTCGCATAGTCAAAACTTTTTAATTGCGTTGCATACTCATAAAGTATTTTTTCCGGCATTTTCAATTCCGCACTGATGAACAAGTTCTCATCCAATTTTTCATCTATGAAAACGGATGTGTTCTGTTCATCTCCGGCAGCGGCATTCGTTTCGTCCTGTGCCCCAACGACTTGGGAATCTGTATCTATACGGCCATCATCAATATTTGATTGTTCTTCGCTCTGAGATGTATGGGCGCATCCTCCCAATAATGCCAGGAGAACTGCCGCGCTTATTGCAATCTCCATCATTTTTTTGATCTTTTTCATTTTAACCTCCACTTGTCTTGAAATTATTTCGCATATTAGGCCTTCATGCGAAAAAAATATAGGGGTCTATTGCATTTCCTGCGAGACAATCCCCATATTTTCCATAGTATGCGCTTTCGTTTCATCATTTTTGCATCATGAACGGCAAGGCCCGATAGCCCTATTTGAGGGGGGACGTAAGCGTCTCCGGCGCTTCAAACAATCATTTTTCAAAAAAGCCAGTCCTGTGCATTGCCGGAAGTCTGGATGTTCACACGCCGCCGGAGCTCCATTGCCTCCCTCTGGAGCGGGCCATTCAGGCGCGGGGCGGCGTCATATTCCACACGGTCAGTTATCCGACGGACCATTTCTTTTCCGACTGCCGGGAAACCGCCGCCAAGACGGCCGAGAGCTTTCTCCTGAGATGTAATGTATAAAGGGTGGTTTCACCAAGCCACTACATTACATTGACTGCGGTTCATTTGTGGCAGAATGGCACAGGATGGAGGGATGGTGATTTACCAGCAGGAGGGAACCGAAGCGGGAGCGTCCGGGGATGACCTGGGCGCTCCGTTCTCTCTGCCGGTCCTCTCGAAGAGCGCACTTACTCACCACCCGCAAGCGAGCGGTGGTACTGCCTGCGGCAGTCGTGCGTTCGACCAGGGAGACCCGCCGAGCGTCCCTTCCCTGCCCAGTATGGACAGGCCAGCAGACGCCAACGGCGGCTTGTGCATCGGGCGGAGCTTCACCGATGCACCGGGGGCTTGGGGGTCTTCGGACACCAACAAGCTGCACCAGGTATATACCGGTGCATTGCTTGCTACTACTATCTGCATCTATAACTGGGGTTGAAAGTTACTTGCGGTGATGGTATACTTGGTTCGTGTCAATTCGATAAATAAGAGTTTGATATGGAGGTCTTACCATGCTACAGGTTGTTTTCTCCGACAGCGAACGCGGGTCGTTGAAGCTGGCTACCCACTGTTCCTGCATCAATAGCGAGGACGGACCTATCGGGTTCATTTTTGGAGAAGGCGAGACCACACCGGAGGAACAGGAGCGGGCCATGGCAAAACTCAAGGCCCAGTGGGAGGAGGAGAAACGTCGGGCACGACCTGTGGGTGGCAGTCCTGGAGATGTACTGTGTCCTTCCTACGGTCTGGATATGGGTCCCCTTAGCGGACCCAATGTGGATAAGGCTCGGTTTAATCTGCTTACCGCCTGGTTGGGGGGCGACTTCCCTCTCCCAGACAGTACCCCTGAGGACTACGCCCAACAGCGTGATCAGATGTGGGAGCAGCGTCAGCAGGATCGGTTACGACTGTTGGAGACGGCAGAAAACGGCGAGGCAGTACGCATCTGGTACAGCCCCGCCGCACCTTGGTCCCTGTGTGGGTTTTACGAAGTGTGCTGGCTGCTTCGGAGCTTCGATTGCCCCGTGACCGCCTTAGAATTGCCTCAGTGGATGCCGAGGGAGGACGGTACAGTACAGTCCTGTCTTAGCTGGGGGGAGTTGGTTCCAGGGGACTGGGCGGCGTTCCTTCCCTTGGAGCGGGAAATCCCCAAGAGTGTCCGCCGGGCCATTGCCATGGAGTGGGCAGGACTGCGGAAAGAGAACGCCCCCCTACGGGCTGTGGTCAACGGGCGGCTGGTCAGTGTGGGGGAGGATTTCTACGATCCATTTATCCGTGCCCACATTCCCAATGGGGTCTTCCGGGTGGCCCAACTCATCGGCGAGGTACTGGGCCGTGAGCGACTGGGTATTGGTGACTGGTGTCTGGCCAAACGCATCAAGGCAATGCTCGACCAGGGCGAACTGATTACGGTGTCTAAGGGTGACGGTTTCTACCGGGATGAGGTGCGCCGAGCTTCATAAGAGAGAACTTTCAGTTTATCGGGGGGATTTCATCTTTTGGGTGAAATCCCCCTTGACAAATGTTTTCTTGGAACAGCTTTCTATTGAAAAGAGCTGATATAAGGGCCGCCGGGTCCCGCAATTCTGCGGAACCCGGCGGCTTCTTTATATTACATAATCGTTCCCGGCATCGCGCGAATGTATGAGATCCGCCACCGTGATGTGATCCAGATACTCGTTGATGACCCGATTCAACCCCTTCCAGACCGGCAGAGTACGGCAATTCAGGGCCCTTGGGCAGATATCCGCGGTTTCGTCCAGACAGGCAACAGGGGCCAGCGTTTCCTCCGTCAGCCGCAAAACCTCGCCTACCGTGTATTGCTCCGGAGGGTGGGTCAGCTTGTAGCCGCCCCCCTTGCCTCGCACGCCGGTGAGCAGACGGGCCTTGACCAGAATTTTGATGATGGCCTCCAGATATTTTTCCGAAATTTCCTGCCGCTGCGCGATTTCTTTCAAGGGAATGTACCCCTCTGACGGATGCTCAGCCAGGTCGGCCATAACCCGCAAGGCATAACGGCCTTTCGTTGAAATCAGCATATGGCGACGCTCCTTTTAATAGAATATATTACCTATTATACAACATGGTTAGTTGGGTTTCAAGCAGGATTTTACACAATGACGATTGACAGGGAAGATCTTTCCTTCTATAATACAAATAAACCCACTTGGAAGATTGGGATATAAACGATCCACATCCTGGATTTCGATGTCGTATCCATCATAGCTGACGGAGCGGGACAAACGCCGCATTATTATTAAGATTGAGATTATGAGGAGGAAACCGCTATGAGCAAGATATACACATCCGCCGATCAGCTGATCGGCAAAACGCCCCTGTTGGAGCTGGTCCATATCGAGAAGGAAGAGGGACTGGAGGCCCGGGTCCTGGCGAAGCTGGAATATTTCAACCCCGCCGGGTCCGTCAAGGACCGGATTGCCAAGGCCATGATCGACGACGCCGAAGCCCGGGGCCTTTTGAAACCCGGCTCCGTCATCATCGAACCCACCTCCGGCAACACCGGCATCGGCCTGGCCGCCGTGGCCGCCGCCCGGGGCTACCGCATTATCATTGTCATGCCCGAAACCATGAGCGTGGAGCGCCGCCAGCTGATGAAGGCCTACGGCGCGGAGCTGGTCCTCACCGAAGGGGCCAGGGGCATGAAGGGCGCCATCGCCAAGGCCGGCGAGCTGGCCAAGGAGATTCCCGGCGGCTTCATTCCCGGACAGTTCGTGAACCCCGCCAACCCTGCCGCCCACAGGGCCTCCACCGGCCCGGAGATCTGGGAGGACACCGAGGGGAAGGTGGATATCTTCGTGGCGGGCGTTGGCACCGGCGGCACCGTCACCGGCGTGGGAGCCTACCTGAAGGAGCGGAATCCTGCCGTGAAGGTCGTGGCTGTGGAGCCCGCCGCCTCCCCGGTGCTGAGCAAGGGGAGCGCCGGGAGCCACAAAATCCAAGGCATCGGCGCGGGCTTCGTCCCGGAGGTGCTGGACACCGGCGTCTATGACGAGGTCATTGCCGTGGAGAACGAGGACGCCTTCGCCGCCGGGAAGCTGGTGGGCCGGAAGGAGGGCGTCCTGGTGGGTATCTCCTCCGGCGCGGCGGTGTGGGCGGCGGTTCAGCTGGCCAAGCGGCCGGAGAACAGGAGCAAGACCATCGTGGCCCTGCTGCCGGACACGGGGGACCGCTATCTCTCCACACCGCTGTTCCAGGATTAAAACCGGCCTGGTGTCACAACACTTTGGCAGGTCCGGCAGACTTTTTCCCGCCGTTTGTTTTTCATTGAAAATTTATGGTGAATTTAGATTATCTCTTTAGAAATTCTTATATGTCGGTATAGCCCGTATTTTCGGGCTTTCCCGGCATTTTAGATATGGGGAGAAGTTCTTATATACCCTCATAACCTCTTAGGTTTTCCCTCTCAATAGTAGTAAAAGAAGTAGTAAATCCGTCTGCGACTATGCTGCAATCAGCCTTTCCATTTCAGCCTTTGCGGAAGCGAAAGTTGCGTGTGCGTAATAGTTCAGCGTCATGGTAATGTTGGAATGTCCCATGATGTACTGTAACGCTTTCGGGTTCATGCCCGCATTGGCTAAATTAGTACAGAACGTGTGACGTAAGGTGTGCGGTGTCATAGCCTTTGGTAAGGCTTCCTCATGGCTCTTGTTGTACTTCTTCGCAAGCCCCCGGAACATATTAGAATAATTCACACCCGTTTTGGGGCAACCGTCCCGGTTAAGGAAAAGGAAATTGCTGTAACCGTCAACAGTTGCTGATTAAGAACGTCACTACCTACCAAAAGACAAAGCCCCTCTATGAAGCCTACCGCAAAGCCCGGAACAAGGAGAAATACCGGGCAGAGCATGAACGGGGTATTATCCTCTATGAAGCGGCGGTAAAGGCACTAAAGGCGGCGCAGATCGGCGGCAAGCTCCCCAGCGTCCCCGCCCTCCAAGCGGAGTATGAAAAGCTGCAAGGGCAGAAAGAAAGCCTTTATGTCGATTATGGCAAGCTGAAAAAGCAAGTACAGGAATATGACGTTATCAAGCGGAACATAGACAGCATTTTACAGACAGAGAAGCAGACGGAACGGGAAAGGGAAACAGAGCGCGGATAAATCCGCTTGTAGTGGAAATCTTCAAACTAGCATGATACAATAGGGGTATCTTAAAGCAGATAGGAGAATGAAGCTATGGCAGAAATGAAAAGTCCAGATTTTGCAACAATCCAAGCCGCCGTTGCGGGCGAACAGTGGGCGTTGGATAAAGTGCTGGAATGTTACGGTGACAAAATCAACTGCCTTTCTACGGTAAGGAAACGGCAGCCGGACGGAAGCATGAAAGCGGTGGTTGATGAAGATATACGGCAGCAGCTTATTACAAAATTGTTACAGGCTATCCCCCAATTTCCCATTGAGGAACCATAAGCAATAAAAAAGAACCGGGACGCGGCAGCTATCAGATAGCCACCGCGCCCCGGTTTTCTTATGGGTGCAGAGATTGGATTGTTACGCAATAGAACGGCATTTCCGGGGGTAAAGGTATAAATCCCTTGCTGCCTTATTTCTTCGCCCGGAAAGCCGCATAAATCAAGGCTTATTTCGCCCCTATCGCGTCACATTCGCCCGCAGTTTCCTCATACGCTCGGCGGTCTGTCTGCGGGTGATACGCTTCCGGCAGTCCGGGCAGTAAATCGCCCGGTTGGAGCTGGACGCAAAGGGCGCACCGCATACGCTACAACGGCGCATATCTCCCGTTTGGTAAATTTCGGCGTACAGCTCCTTATCTGCGGGCAGTACAGCAATGCGGAACCATTTACAGAGCAGGGAATAGGAAATAAGCTGCGGACATACGCACTCGTCCCCGTCGTCCAGCAAAATACAGTTTCCGCTATCATAATTGCAGCACGTCCGGCGTACAAGGGCGTTGACTTTCCGGCTTTGGGGCGGCGTGAGCCGCTTGATCTCGTTCATACCTCGTCGGCGGGGTAAACGGCAAGCCCCGCAAACTCCGCTTCGGTCATGCGCCCCACTTTGGCAAGGGTGCGGGCGGCAAAAGCATTTGCGACAAAAGCCCCTTTGCCTTTAATGTCAGTTCCTTGTTGCGTAAATGGTGGTTGCTCATAACGGTATAGCCCTTGTTGCGCTCCACTCGGAAAACTGCCATAGCTTCATCACTCC
>NZ_CATMPS010000018.1:0-54312 GCF_950073225.1 uncultured Oscillibacter sp. | reverse complement strand
CATATTTCCTGACCGCCCACTGCGGTGGGCGTGGGTTCCTGTACTCATTTTCCTCTCTGCTCTATTCAACTCTTTCCGAATTTTTATGCTTGACAAATCCTTAGCCGGCTGCACTTTTTTCGACCCCCCGGTTCACCTGCCACTTTCGGTTGTGCTGAATTCGCGGGATGGCGCACACCGGCCACACGCTTTGGACACAGCTTCGTCTGCGATGGACTGCGGCTTGTTACCCTCCGAGCATCAGCGAGGCCGCACAGCGGCGCACAGGCTGTCACGCTGAGTGCGTACTATCGTTGCGAAGTGCGAGAGCGTTTGCGACTCGCTGACGCTCAGCCGCCACATCTATCTGCGCCAACTGCTGTTCGTAGAACTGGTCCAGCGCCAGCTGGATCGGACGGATGGTGTAGAGCAGATTGCCGTTGCGCTTCAGACCATCCCTGGTGGTGACGCTCGTGCTCTCCGTACTGATGAGTTGTCGCTCCTCCAGTTCACACACATACTTGCGGACGGTATTGGTGCTCATCCGCACTGCTCTGCCGATAGTCTTGTAGCTGGGCCAGCACTGGTAGGTGTTACGGTTTTCACAGCAGAGCAGGTAGGAGTAGACGGCCAGTGCGCTGGGCGACAGGCCCAACAGGAATATCTCGTTGGGCAACAGGAAGCAGTTCCTGACTGGATCGCGCTTGGGCCATGGTCTGTACTTCACTCCGTACCTCCTTGGGTGTGCTGAGACACCCACTCCACGAATTTCTCTTTGGGCACTACGAGCCTGCTGCCGATTTTGAGAACAGGAAAATCCGGTTCGTGTATCAGCTCGTATCCGCTGGACGGTGAAACGCCCAGCACCTTTGCCACTGTTGCCGCGTTCAGGAACAGCGGCAGTTCGTCGTAGCTTTTGTAGGCGGATTCTTTCATATAGGACTTGCCTCCTTGTCAGTTGTGACGGTCTTTTCTCTCTGTGATGGAATACAGGACAGAGTGTGATAGCCGTCCACGCTATTCCCTCCATACCAGAAAAACAAAAGACCTACACATCCTTGCTGGCAAGACGACCAGCGGTACAGAATGTCGTACCGCAAGGTCTTGCACAGCCTCGGATATGTAAGTCGGAAGTAGATCGAGGCAGTTTGTTTAGTTGTTGTACTCGAATATATGTTCTGCGTATAGGATACTTGATTGAGTAAGCTTTGTCAAGAGGGAGCGTATAAAATTTTTTGCAACTGGGCATAATAAATAATTCTGCTGTGAATGCCACTGAAAAAATACACCCGCAGAGGTTGACCCTTGCAGGTGTATTTCGTGAAGCATCATGATAGATGTGCATAGAACTATCATTCCGGTGTCGTGTTTAGCTGCTGCATCAGCTCTTGGAAACCATCCAGTGCGCTCTGGAGATTTTCGATAATATCCAGAGCCAATACATCCGGCGCAGGCAGGCTGTCCAGGTCCGCAAGAGATTTGTCTTTGCTCCAGAAGATATCCAGACTGGCTTTATCCCGATCCAGAATTTCCTGAACGGCAAATTTCCTCCAGCGGCCATCCGGGTTATCCTCCGACCATGTCTCATGGCGCTGGTGCCGGTTCTCCGGATGGAAGCAGCAGATAAAATCTTCCAGATCGGCGTCCGTCATGGGATGCTGTTTCAGCGTGAAATGGATGTTAGTACGGAAGTCGTACACCCACACCTCTTTGGTTTGCCGTTCCGGGCCGGCGGAGCGCTTGTCGAAGAAAATCACGTTTGCCTTGACGCCCGGCTTATAGAAAATCCCAGTGGGCAGGCGCAGGATCGTGTGCAGGTCGGTGGTCTCCAGCAGTTTCCGGCGCACCGTCTCTCCGGCGCCGCCCTCGAAGAGCACGTTGTCCGGCACCACCACCGCCGCCTTACCCCTGGCGTTCAGGAGCGTGTTGATGTGCTGGACAAAATTCAGTTGCTTGTTGGAGCTGGTGGTCCAGAAGTCGGTTCGGTTGTAAACCAGGTCTTCCTCCTCCTGCTCGCCCTCCTCATTGGTGAAGGTGATGGAGGACTTCTTTCCGAAGGGCGGATTGGTCAGCACGTAGTCCACCCGGTAGCCGGGGTCGGTCAACAGCGCATCCCCCAGAGTGACGGGGACGTTTCCGTAGATGTCCCCGATGTTGTGGAGATACAAATTCATCAGGCACAGCTTGAAGGTGGAGGGGACTAGCTCGTTGCCATAGAAGGTCTGGTTTTTGAGGAACTCTTTTTTCTCCCGGTCCAGGGTATAGTGGGCTTCATCCGCGATATACTCCTGTGCGGCGAGAAAGAAACCGCCGCTGCCGCAGCAGGGGTCCGCGATGGTTTTCATGGGCTCCGGACGAACACAGCGCACCATGGCCCGGATGAGGGGCCGGGGCGTGAAGTACTGCCCTGCGCCGCTTTTCACGTCCTCCGCGTTTTTCTGGAGCAGTCCCTCATAGATCTCGCCCTTCACATCGGAGGACATGGACACCCACCGCTCCTGGTCGATCATCTGCACGATGCGGTACAGGATGGCGGCGCTGCTGATCTTGTTCACCGCGCCCTTGAAAATTTTCCCCAGAATGCCGCCCTGTTCCCCCAGCTTTTCCAGGGTGGCTTTGTACTGCTCCTCCAGTTCTGCGCCCTTGAGGGTATTCATGTCCGCCCAAGTATATCCGAAGGGGATGCCAGTCTCCCGCCTGTAGGGTGGCTTGGAGTACTCGTCCGACATTTTCAGGAAGATTAGGTATGTAAGCTGCTCCAAATAGTCGCCGTAGGACACGCCGTTGTCCCGCAGGGGATTGCACATGCCCCAGACTTTGGAGATGATGGCGGAGGTTTGGTCAGGCATTAGTATTCCTTTCTTTCCTACTTATAACAAGTTGATGTAATTCCTTTTGAAATTTTTCCAATTCTTTTGTCTGCTTTCGCATTTCTTGATATGCATCTTCTGTTGGTGAATCGTACAGCAATACCCAAAAATATTGCTTCAAATCTATAGAAGTCTGTTCACGGTAGTGAGATCTGCTATCCTCATATGATATAGTTACCGCAAGTGGTGCTTTGCTTAATTCATCTAACTGCATGTGATTTCCTAAACCTACATACCAACTTCTTCCGATTCCGAGTGTAAAAGAAGCCTTGCATAGTTCCCTAATATGCTCCTTATCACTAACGTCTGTTATATTTTGTATAAATTCTTCTGATACAGCAATATTCACATTACTAGCTATTCTTTTTCCGTGATTTTCAATACATAGAACAAGCAATCCACTTCTTATAACGTCAAATGTAACCGTTACAAATGCTCGATTGTTTTCTTCAAATTGTCGCCTTGTTTCTTCAATTTGCTCTTTGGTCGCATTTGCGGATTTTATATTTGCTCTACAAATAAGAATCGTTGCTATTACATAAACCGCTGTTACCAAAAAAGTCAACGAACCACTATGTTTATCCAGAAAATTGATAAACTGAATTAAACACTGCAACTACATCAGTCCCCCTTCAAACGCTTTTTTCAAAATACTCTGCCGCAGGGCCTCGGCCTGTTGCAGGGCGGTGTCTACAGTATTCTCAATGCTGTCACAAACTGACAGTCGAGATTCAATTTCGGCCACAATAGAATCTTGTATAGTTCTATCTGCCGTAGGAACAATTACTCTTGATAGTGATTGCCCCGTTAGATGTTTAATTCCAGTTCCCGTGAAATATCTACAAAGCTGCCCTGACTGAGCAGAAAACCACAGGTAATACATATAAAATCTGGGGTTCGAGTTATCTAAAAACCGCACCCTATGTAACGCTTTCTGATAAAATATGGAATCCTGCTTATCCCAAACCGCACATCTGCCAGGTTCTCCACCTTCGCAGATTATCAGGTCATTGTGAGAAACAGAATATTTCTCAATCTCATCGGCCTCAATCCGCATTTCTAACAAATTAGACAAATCGAAAGAAAACCACCTGACGTTGATATTACGCAAATATTTATGAAAATCTCCGGTATTTTTCTCCTTGTCCAGCATTTTTCCAAGGCGGGCGTCAATAATTTCTCCAAATGGAGTATGTGTTGTGACTTCCCCAAACGCCTCTTTCAGCACCGCCTGCCGGTACACCTTCAGCCGTTCCTTTGCCGTTTTCAGTTCGGCCACGCTGGCGTCCAACTGGGAGAACAGCTCCTCAATGCGAGCAACGATGCGTTTTTGTTCCACAAGCGACGGTAAATATAAGACAACATCGCTTAATTGCTTTTTTGTTATCCCAGAAATAGTAGTGCCTCGACCTTGGAATTTTACACGTTTCATAATATGTGTAAGTTCGTACAACAAAAACGACTCGTTATAAGGCGGTGTCTGGGGCGTAGGTTGCAATGCTTGCATATCTTGGCTGAAACACATATCACAAGGTAATTTGACAACTTTCCCAAGCCCAACACGAGTCACAACTACCACAGTTTGTGCTGGAACAATATTTGTTGTTGAATTTTTAATTCCTAATGGAGTTACAGCCCGCCTATAGATGATTTTTCCATCTAAACTGATATCTGCACTTGAAAACCATGGTGTTCCATTTCCCCAATACGCTTCTGTGGACGTTGAAGGAGTACCGCCGCCTACTAAGGTAAAAATATCCCCTAATCTAATTCGACCTTCCATCTCACGCCACCAACTCCACATTCAATTCCATCAAAATCTTCTCGTAATCCTCCCCGAACACCTCATAGAACCGCCCTAATCCGCCCTTGCGGTCGAAGGGGCTGAGATCCAGATCCTCCGGCTCCACGCTGAGTGAGGCGGCGATGTGGTCCTTGATGAGCCGCAGCCACTCCATCTGCTCCTCGGTAAAGTGGACGGCGCCGGCGTTGCGGCGGAAGGACCACTGCTGGAAATTATAGCTGACCCGCTCAGCAAAGGGGACCAGCGTCTCCGTCGCGCCCGTCTCAAACCGGATGAGGGATACCAGGTCGGCCAGCTGCACCATCGTCCCCCTCTTCACCTTGTCTGGCTGCTTGATGGCATAGCAGTCCCACAGCCTGTCCACTGTGATGTTTCGGGCTTTCAGCTTTTCATACAGCGCCTTGAGCTTGGCAATGGCCATGGGACGGTCCTTGTACCTCTGGTCGTAGATAATGCGCAACGCGGTGATCTCGTCCCGGTTTTCCTGGATAAACTCTCGGAAGGTCTCAATGACCCGGCTGGCGGTCTCCTCCTGACTGACGTCGTACCCGGCAAACAGCACCGTGTCGAGGTTGACATTGTCAATAATCTGCTCGTGGTTCCGGCGGACGTTTTCGATGTAGTCCCGCACCTCCGGCCTGTGGAACGGGGCGGCGGCGGCAGAGGAGAGCTCCCGCTGGGCGGCATCCAGCAGGGCCTGCTGTTCCTGGGTGGGTTCGCCCTCCTCTGGCAGGGACACCCCCGCATGGGCTGCGATGACGTCCGGGTCAAAGGCGTCCAACAGAGCCTGGGCGGTCTGACCGGCGGAGGCCCCGGTGATCTCCTGAAACTCCTTCCGCTCAGAGGGTGTCATTTGGGCATTCAGGCGGACGATGCGGCTGGCCAGGGAGGTGAGGGTGTCCTCATCCTTCGCCCCCAGCGCCACATTCATCATCAGTTCTTTCAGGGAGACGGAGGGCTTGCGCTCCAGGGCACGGGTGTCCGATTTCTTGGATCTGGTGACGCCCACCGCGTCCACGATGACAAAGTGATCCTTGTTCTCTGTGGCGGAGGGAGTTACCTTTTGCAGATCATCCTTGCTCAGCGTCCGGGTTCCCCGGCCCTTCATCTGCTCGAAATAGTTTTTACTCCGCACGTCCCGCATGAAGATCAGGCACTCGATGGGCTTTACATCTGTTCCGGTGGCAATCATGTCTACAGTGACGGCAATTCTGGGATTGAAACTGTTGCGGAAATCAGAAAGGGCTCCTTCCGGGTCATCCGCAGAATAGGTGATCTTCTTACAGAACTCATTGCCCTCGCCAAACTCTTCCCGGACGATTTGGATGATGTCGTCCGCGTGGCTGTCAGTCTTGGCAAAAATCAGCGTTTTGGGGACCTCGCTTCTGCGGGGAAACAGGAGGGTGTACAGGTTTTCCCGGAACGCCCGAATCACAGTCCGTATCTGGCTGGGGTTGACGATATCCCGGTCAAGGCGGGAGGGTGTATAATTTACATCCTCGTCCATCTGCTTCCATCGTTTCTCCCGGGACAGGCGGTTCCGATATTCGATCTGCTGTTTTACAATATATCCGCCATGCTGCCCCACTTCTGTCTCAATGAGAAAGATGTCCTCTCCCACATTCACGCCGTCGATGATGGCCTGCTCTCTGGAATACTCGCTGACCACATTTTCGTGGAAAAAGGCAAAGGTGCGTTTGTCTGGCGTGGCGGTCAAACCGATGATAAACGCATCAAAATATTCCAGCACCTGGCTCCAGACGTTGTAGATGGAGCGGTGGCACTCGTCCACGATGATGCAGTCGAAGAACTCCGGCGGGTATTTTTCGTTGTAGACCACTTCCTTTGGCGCCTTGCTGTTGGCAGTCACATATCCGCTGAACGGGGTTTCCTCCGCAGACTCGTCCAGATCTTCCCCCTTCAGGATAGAGTACATCCGCTGGATGGTGCTGATATAAATCTGTGTATTGGCCGGTATCCGGGAGGACTTCAGACGGTACACGCCGTAGATGTCGGAAAACGGCCTGGGATCGTCGTTGGGGGTATAGGCCAGGAACTCCCGCTCCGCCTGCTCCCCCAGACTTTTGGTGTCCACCAGGAACAAAATACGGTTCATCTTCCCGAATTTCAAAAGGCGATAGGCGGCGGTGATGGCGGTAAAGGTCTTACCGGCTCCGGTGGCCATCTGCACCAGTGCCCTCGGCCTGTTTTCAGAGAAAGAACGGTCTAATTTCGTGATCGCACGAATCTGGCAGTCCCGAAAGCCGGTGGTGTCAAAGGGCGGAAAATGCTTCATGTTGTTGCGGATGGTATCCGGCGCGCTTAGCAGCGCCCGCAGCGTCTCCGGACGGTGGAAGGAGAAGACCGTCCGGGAGCAGTATTTCAAATCGTGATAGTCTGTGAACCGGGTCAGCTTGTCCGTCGCTTCGTAGGCAAAGCGGATGGCTGTATCTCCCTTGATCCACTTGAATTTGCTACCAGCATAGCGTGCGGACTGATCCTCCACCGTAGTGATCTTCTCTCCGCTCTCTGTCCGCTTCGCCTCCACGATACCTATAGGAGTTCCATCAACGAAGAGGGCGTAGTCCACTTCGCCTGTGCTGGTTGGGAACTCCCGCACAGCTACGCCCATGGCAGAGAACAGATTCAGATTTTTCATATCCTGAATGACCCAGCCAGATCGGATCAGCTTTTGGTCTATCGCAAGACGGGCCTTTTCCTCTGGTGACATCGTGGTTCCCTCCCTGTTTCGGCAATTTATTACATTATAACGGATAAGGCCTCTGGTTACAAGGCGCTATTTCATTGTTTTCTACAACCACGAGGAAGGGCCATCCAGTCTGTTGGATGGCCCTTCCTGGATGTTATTCAATTGCGTATAGAAGTTGACGCTGTTGGGTAATCAAAGGTGACAGGACCGAGCGGTTTTATTCACTTATCATTTGTAAAAGCAGATAGATAGCCGGTTGATTCTCTTCAATCCATTCCATATCATGCTGCTTCCCAACGGATTTTGCGGCGTCCTTCCACGCATCGAAGTATTCCTGTCCAGTTTCTGCATATAGCTTGAGCTGGGCTTCCGGCGCTATGTCATCCATGGCGGCTCTCATAATATGTCCGTGCAAACCGATTTGCCCACCCTTCAAAAACTCAGTGAAGCAGTATTTCAGGGTGTACCAGCCATAGTAGGTCAACTCCCGGAACTCAATAGGGTGTTCCTCGATATAATTCCACCAACTTGAGGACTGAGCAGGGCTGCTGCAAATCGTCTCAATGAGCGACCCAATCACTTGATCAGTATCCAGTCCGGTAGACGCTACCGCCTGGACGTAGCACTCCTGTTTCTGCTGAAGGATGAACTTCTGGCTGTCCATGCCGTCCTCGACGATATGTGCGGGGAACTTTTCGCGGATGTCCTGTGCATAGTAGCTGCCGTCTCTGGGTTGCCAATATTCCTCTAGTGTAAGAGCGCCGGACGGGTCTTCCCGAAATGTGATGGCAACAGGGGCATGACTGCCGGTGACCGTTTCCAATCCGCTGTCTGTGACCCTGTATTCCTCATAGAGCGCCCAACCGTAGTGAATATACTCTGCGAAGTCGCTTCCGTCCACAACGAAAGAGGCAAGCTCCGCGAAACTGACGCAGGGTACAACGCCGGTCAGGTCTGCGGAACGGTTATGCTCCAGAATCGCCTGACGGATCGCGGCCTGTTCTTCGGAGAGAGTGGAAAAATCGGGCTCCTCTGGCGCGGGTTCACCGCCGCCATCAGGTTTTGGTTCAATAACCTTTGGCACATCGTTTCTGTGCGCTTCAACGAATGTGGAAACATCCTCTGTCCGAATATCAATTCTATCATCGGCCTCATTGTTGACCCTCAGATAGATATACCAAGGCGTCTCGTCTGGAACACCACCCACCAGAACATCAAAGACTTCGTCAATCTCGTAACGTATAATATACAGACCTGAGCCAATATCCCGCCCCTGATACCGCTCAAAATCTGACCAGGTCAATGCGTCTCCCTTTTGTGACAGCGTGACCACATCATCAAGGGTCAGTTTTTCGGCCTGTGAAATCACTCTTATGCTAAGAATATTGCTGAACTGAGCCGGATCGCTCTCCAGAATAAAACCATCATAGGTAATCTCCACAATGTCTCCCACCTGGGGTTCAGGGGACGGAGGCATATTTTTGATGGGAACGCGGAACAGATCGCTGGAGGACAGCTCCCAAGCTCCCTCCACTGGCGTAACCAGGAAGGAGCTATCTTCAATCTCAGTGATTTGCGCCCGAACTGTGCGTTGCTCTTGTGGAAGGTCCTGCTTTGGGTTTGTTGCAAAGCACACCGTCACCACTGCGCAGGCGACAACAGCCACGACTATGACCCAAAACGCCGGTTTTTTATAATTCAGCACATTTTTCACCCTCTCTTTTACGCCAACTTCTCCAAAAGCCAGCGGGCAGATTGTGACCAGCCGCCGCTGGGTGTTGCACTCCAGCAGGGCAGTGGAATACTGCTTTTTTTCGTCCAGATCCATCTGCCGAATGACCTTTTCATCACAGGCCAGCTCAATGTCCCGACACAGCAGTACATAGGCCACCCAGCACAGGGGATTGAACCAGTGGACTGTCAGGATCAAAAAGCCCATGGGCTTCCACCAGTGGTCACGCCTTGCCAGGTGCGCCGTTTCGTGGGCAATCACCGGCTCTATGGATGTGGCGTCCATGTTGGAGGGCAGATAGATTTTGGGCCGGACCAGTCCCAAAATAAATGGAGACTTCACCTGGTCGCACAGAAAAATATTTTCCTCATAGGGCGCTCTTTCCGCAACGCTCCGGCGTACCCGCACATAGCTGATGACTGCATAGAGCAGCATGGCGGCGATGCCAACGAGCCAGATTGCCGACACAACAAGTGTCCAGATATAGAGCGGGTTGATGCTACCAACAGAGTTGGGAGCAAATGTTTCGCCCAGAACGGGATTGACCGCATTGTTGACGGCGGGGATGCCGCTGCTGATGGCGGGCGTCTCATACTGGATGTTATGGGCGTTGAAGGTCTCGGCGCTGGGGATCAGGCTCAACGCGCTCTCGAAGGAGAAGGGAACTGCCAACCGCAGAGCGACAATGCCCCACAAAAGGACGGCAATCCACTTCGGCGCTTTTTTCAGCGCGAACCGGAGCAGCACCACCGCTAAAATCAGCCAGCTTGCGGCAATGCTCATGTTCAAGGTTTTCAGGAATAGTTCGCCCATATCATTCACCTGCCCTGTCGATCAGCTCACGAATTTCGGTAATCTCCTCGGCTGTCAGCTTCTTCTCGCTGGTAAAGGCGGCAAGGAAAGCGGGGAGTGATCCCGCAAAGGTTTCGTCCACATACTTCTTGCTGTGGCGGGCATAGAACTCTTGCCGGGTCAGGAGAGAAGTCACCACGCCGTTATTGTTTTGAAACAAGCCCTTTTCGCAGAGCCGATGCAGTACCGTGTGTGTCGTGGTTCGTTTCCAAGCCAGTTTGTCCGCGGCCAGTTTGATAAGTTCGCCGGATGTTACGGGTTCTCTCTCCCAGATGATGTCCGCAAAACGGGCCTCTACAGCCCCTAATTGAATTTCTGCCATAGGCACAGCCTCCTGTCTACACGATGTAGTCTCATGTATAGACTATATCGTGTAGACGCATTTGTCAAGGACTTTTTCAGAATATGAGATCGCACATCAAGAATGGGAGTTCCTTTTATAATCCTTTGTGGCTGATAAAAGGGTTTAATTCCTTGTTTACTGGTACGCAATATCTGAGCAGTAAATCTGCTCCCCGGTGTTGTATTTTCCTGTCTATACTCTGTGCCGCCACGTGGAAGGGCCGTCCAGTTTCCTGGATGGCCCTCGGCGTTGGGGAGGACCGCGGCGTTAAAACGGTAGTTGGCGAAGCTGTGATACTTTCCGTCCCAGAGCAGGTCCTCCGGGTGAAAGAAGATCACGTCCTCGGTGAAAAAGGCCACGGCCATAAAGGCGTCCAGCCGCCCGTCGTCCCCGGCAAAGCGGCCCAGGTCCCGCTTTCCGGCGGATTTGCCTCCATTCGCCGGGACGCTTTTCGCGTCCCCCTTGACGGCATGGTTGAGGGCCTGGAGGTTCCCGGCGATTCTCTGCATGGCCGCCTGCAGGTCGTCCTGGTCCGATTCAGAGAGGCCGGACAAGTCAGCAGAATCCATGGAGCCCTGGAGAATTCCCAGAATGTCCTGATATTCCTCGTCGCCTTCATCGCCGGAGGCGTCGCCGTCCGAGCCGGCAAGGCAGGGGCCTCCATCCTCAAAGATGTCCGGGATATCGGCGGCCCGGAAGACGGTGGCGGGACCAGGGACCTCCGGAGCGGGGTCGCCGTTGTAGGCCCGGAGAATTTCCAGAAATGCCCTGAAATACTCCGTGGAGTGGGGAATGGTGTTTTTAAGCCGGGTATCCACCAGAATGGAGAAGCGCCCCGGGACCTCCTCGTCCTCCTTGAACCAGAAGAGGTGATAGGCCGCCAGGTGGAACAGCGCCGCGCCGGTGAGGTCCGCGCCGTTCAGGAAGCGCCGCAGGTCCGCCCCCAGCTTCGCCGCCGGAACCCGGAGGCGCTCATCCTGCTCGCACTCGTTGACAAGGGCTTGTACAGCCTTTCCAATCTCATCCAGATGGTCCTTGACATCCGGGTATTCCGCCGCCTTTTCGGCGTTGAGGTGAATCCCGGTGAACACATGGTGCGTCCCGTCCCAGGAAAAAGCCCCGTCGGGGAAGAACAGCACATCCAGGTTGCCGTCAAGCAGCTTATCATTCAGCTTTGCCAAGGGCGTGCTGTGGTTAATGCCCCGGAGGTGGAACCGAGCATCAGTCCTCCATATCTGAGGTCACATGACCAATTACACAAAAATCTTGAGAAAATGCCGGCATTCCAGCAAAAACCCGCATTCCCCGTTTCCCCGGCCCGCACGGCGGGAACAAACGATCTCAAAATCCATCCCACTCCCCTCCCCCCAAAAGACATTTGCCAAATCTCCGCCCTTACGGTATAATCCCCATAACACCACTATACTGGAGGAGAGGCTCCATGGCAAAAATTCTGGTTGTGGAAGACGACCTGGCCCTAAGCGCGGGGCTGTGCTTCGCGTTGGATGAGGCCGGGCATCTCACCGCCGCGGCCTATACCTGTCAAAAGGCCCGCCAGCTCTTGAAAACCGGCCAATTTGACCTGGTCATCCTGGATGTAAACCTTCCGGACGGAAACGGCTTTGACATCTGCCGGGAGTGCAAATCCTCCGCCCCGGAGCGGCCGGTCATTTTCCTGACGGCCAACGACCTGGAGCGGGACGAGCTGAACGGCTTCGACCTGGGCGCGGACGACTACATCACCAAGCCCTTCCGTATCCAGGTCCTCAAGCGCCGGGTGGAAGCGGTCCTGCGCCGGGGGACCGCCGGCTCCGACTGTTTTGACGACGGATTCCTGCGTCTGGATTTCCAGGCCCTGACCGCCGCGCGGAACGGAGAACGGCTGTCCATCACGCCAAACGAGTACAAGCTCCTGCGGCTTCTGACCGCCAATGCCGGGGCGGTGATGACGCGGCGGCTCCTGCTGGAAAAGCTGTGGGACAGCGGCGGCAATTTTATCGACGATCACACCCTCACCGTGACCATGAACCGCCTGCGCGCCAAAATCGAGGATGCCGGACATACCTACATCCAAACCGTCCGGGGCATGGGCTACGTCTGGACAGGAGACCAGGAATGAAGCGGGACAGCACGGCGCAAATGCCCCTTCTTATAATTTCGGGAGCGATCCTGCTGATCCTGCTGGGACTCCTGGAGTTCCCAGCCGCGCTTCTGCGCCCGGCGGCGGTTGGTTTGGGAACGGCTATTCTGCTTCTGACCCTTTTGTGGAAACGCCGCCAGGAGCGGCGGGAGTCCGAGTTTGCCAACAGCGTCTGTGAGACGCTGGATGCCCTGATGAACAGCCGGGAACCGGAGAACTACCGCCCCTATGAGGACTCCCAGCTCTCAAAGGTACAGGGAAAGCTCCTGCAATACCACGACCGGACTCAGGCGGGCCGGCGGCAGAGCAAGGCGGACAAACAAACCCTCCAGGAGCTGGTCAGCGACATCTCCCACCAGGTAAAAACTCCCATGGCCAATATCCGGATGTTCACAGACATCCTGCGCCAGCAGGAGCTGCCGGAGGAAAAGCGGGCGGAATTCCTCTCCACCCTGGCGGCACAGGTCCATAAGCTGGACTTTCTCATGCAGTCCCTTATCAAAATGTCCCGCCTGGAGACCGGGACGTTCGCCCTGCACATGGAGAATGCCAGCCTGTACGACACCATCGCCCAGGCGGTGGGCGGCATCCTGGCCGCGGCGGACCGGAAGCATATTCGCATTGACGTAGACTGTGACAGCCGGGAGACCCTCTGGCACGACCCCAAGTGGACGGCGGAGGCCCTGGGAAACCTCCTGGACAACGCGGTCAAATACACACCGGAGGGGGGATGCGTCCATGTCAGCGTCCGCCCCTGGCAGTTCTACACCCGGATCGATATCACGGACACCGGGATCGGGATTCCCTCCCAGCACTACAACGACGTATTCAAGCGCTTTTACCGGGCGCAGTCCTCTGCCGCCGCAGAGGGCGTGGGGCTGGGACTGTATCTGGCCCGGGGGATCATCACCCGCCAGCGGGGCTATATGACCCTGAAATCCGAGGTGGGAAAGGGTTCCGCCTTTTCCGTGTTTTTACTGCGATAAACGAGGCGCTTTATGGACATTGTCACCGTTCAAAATCTAAAAAAATACTTTGGCACGGGTCCCCTGCAGGTAAAGGCCGTGGACGGGATTGACCTCTCCATCGAAAAAGGAAAGCTCACCGCCGTCATCGGGGCCTCCGGCAGCGGAAAGACCACGCTTTTGAATCTGATCGGCGGATTGTACCAACCTACAGAGGGAACCGTCACCGTGGACGGCGTGGACCTGGGGACGCTGCGGGAGGAGGAGCTGACGGTCTTTCGCCGCCGGAGGGTGGGCTTTGTCTTTCAGGACTGCAGCCTGGTGCCGGAGCTGACCGTCCGGGAAAATATCCTGCTCCCCCTGGCGCTGGACGGCTCCAGGCCGGACAGGGCCTTTTTCACGGAACTTGCCGGATTGCTGGGACTTGGGGAGAAGCTGGACTGCCTCCCCTATATGCTCTCCGGCGGCGGCCAGCAGTGCGCCGCCATTGCCCGGGCGCTGATCACCCGGCCCTCCATCATTCTGGCCGACGAACCTACGGGGAGCTTTGACGTCAAGACCAGCCAGAATGTGGCGGGACTTTTGAAGATGACCGTGGATGTCTTTCACCAGACATTGGTGATGATCACCCACAATCTGGAGCTTGCCCAGCTGGCCGACCGTGTAGTGCGCCTCCAGGATGGGCGCATTGTACAATAATCCCATCATCCGCCGGCGTCCCGCATTTTACCGGGGCGCTGGTTTTATTGTCCGCGGAAAAGGCACAAAACTGTAACACTGCTGTACCGCAATTGTGACATTGGGCTGGTATGCTGTGGCCAGCAAGAGATTCAGGAGGAACTTCCCATGGAAGACATGCTGAAAACCCTGACCCGGCGGAGCTTTGCCGCCAGCCGGGTACGGAACTGCGTCGCGGTGCTGGCCATCGCCCTGACGGCGGTGCTCTTCACCGCCATCACCACCATCGCCCTCGGCACGGCGGAATCCTTTACGCTGACCCTCCAGATGCAGAAAATGAGCCGGTCCGACGGCGAGGTCCGCTACATGACGGCGGAGCAGTTCCAGGCCCTGGGGCAGGCGGACTTCATCGAGACGGCGGGACTGCGGATGCCGGTGGCCTACCTCAGCAGCGCCGTCCGCCACAACATTGAGTTCAACGTCGAGGACGAAACCCAGGCGGAGCTGACCTTCTGCACGCCCACCCACGGCAGGCCGCCCGCCGCGCCCAACG
Organism: uncultured Oscillibacter sp.; assembly: GCF_950073225.1. NCBI lineage: Bacteria > Bacillati > Bacillota > Clostridia > Eubacteriales > Oscillospiraceae > Oscillibacter > uncultured Oscillibacter sp. Next base: position 39,686 of record NZ_CATMPS010000018.1, on the reverse strand, counting down.
AGGTGGTCGCCTCCGATCTGGCCCTGCGGGACCTGGGCGTGGAACCGGAAACGGGGGCAGAAATCACCATTGCGTTCACCGCTCACGGACAGGAATACGCGCTTCCCATGGTGGTCTCCGGCTGGTATGAGGCCCTGGGCAGTCAGCTGAGCGTTATGTGGGCCGGAACCGCCTTCCGGGATGCCCACCCGGAGATCTTCCGGTATACCTACCACGAGGACGGCGATATGGCCGGGACCTATTTCTCCGATTTTACCGCCCGCAGCACCCTGGGCCTGGAGAAGAAGCTCCGGGACCTGGTCTGTGACCTGGGCGGCGAGCCCGACGATCAGACGGCCCCCAACTATACCCCGGCCACCGTAAACCGGGCCACCAACGTCCGGCCCAGCCCCTTCCAGATTGCCGCGGTGGCGGCCTTTGCCGTGTTGTTCATGGTCTGCGGCTACCTGCTGATCTACAACGTGTTTGACCTCGCCGTCATGCAGGACATCCGCCGCTTCGGCCTCTACCGGACCATCGGCATGAGCCGCAGGCAGGTGCGCACGCTGATGAACCGGCAGGCCCTCTGGCTCAGCGGCATCGGAATCCCCCTGGGGATGCTGGGCGGTTTTTTCATTGGAAAGGCAGCCCTGCCCCTGATTATGAACACGGTTGCCACCGAGTACAAGTACCTATCCGCCGGCGTCTCCCCCTCTCCGGCGATCTTTCTGACAGCAGCGGCCCTGACGGCGCTGACGGTCTTTTGCAGCACCCGCAAGCCCATCCGGATTGCCGCCAGCACCCCGCCCATCGAGGCCTTCCGCTATGTGGAGAGCGGCGGCGGGCGGCGGGCCTCCCGCCGGAGCGCCCCGGGGGCCGGCATCCCCCGGCTGGCCTGGTCCAATCTGGGGCGGAACCGGCGCAGAACCGGGTTCATCGTGCTGTCCCTGATGCTGTGCGTGGTGCTTTTGAACTGCGCGGGCACGGCGGCAGACAGCATGGACGTGGAAAAGGAGACCGCCTTCATGATCCGGACGGATTTCGCCGTGGTGAATGTGGTCAGCGCCAGCAACACCAAAGGGTTTATGCGGCGCTCCGACGCGCTGCGGGCGGAGACCATCGCGGACATTGCCGCCCGCCCCGGCGTCACCGGCGGCTCGGCGATCTATAAAAACACGGCGGAGGACACCAACGTCACCTATGATTTCGGCCATCCCATGACGGGAGAGACTTTTGAGAATCCACACAGCGGCCTCACCTTCGGGATCGACCAGTACAGGAGCTTTGGCTTGGGAGACGACGGGCGCATGCTCTGCAATGTCTATGGGATGGAGGAAACCGCTCTGGCCCGGATGGATCTGCGGGAGGGAGAGACCGACGCCCATGCCCTCTTTCAAAAAATGTCGGCCGGCGAGGGCGTCCTGGTTGGCGTGCATGTGAACCGCGGGGACATGTCCCTGGTGCCGGAGCTGGATCTGGCGGATGTCGGCCAGCGCATCACCGTCTATAAAAACGGCGCGGCGGCAATGGAGCTGCCCGTGCTGGCAAAGGCAGCCCTCACCACAGACGATGTGGGGATTGGGTATACAGACGGCGGTCCCTATGCCATCGGCGGAGACGGCCTGACCCTATACCTCCCTGCCGGCGTTTACAAGGCGCTGTACGACGCCCCGGCGGTCTACAAATACTCCTTTAATGTGGAGGACGGATACGAGGCGGAGATGACGGCGTTTTTGGAGGACTACATGGAGACGGCCGATCCCGGCATGAGCTACCTCTCCGCCCAGGCCGCCCGGGAGAGTTCTGAGGCAACCCAGCGGATGATCCGCCTTGTGGGCGGATTCGTGGGGCTGATCTTCGGCCTCGCCGGAATCCTGAACCTGACGAATACACTCATCACCACGGTTCTCACCCGCCGCCGCGAGTTTGCCGCCATGGAGAGTGTGGGTATGACCCGGCGTCAGCTGACGGGCATGATGGTGTGGGAGGGCGTTTATTACGCGGCGGGGGCCTGCCTGCTGGGGCTGGTTCTGGCGGCGGCGCTGGATCTGACGCTGGTAAAAAGCATGGTGGACTCCATGTGGCAGTTTACCTTCCGCTTCACCCTGGCCCCCGCCCTGGCGGCCTGCGGCGTGCTGCTGGCGGTGTCCGCCGCTGTCCCGGTGCTGGCCCTGCGTTATTTCCACAAGGGCAGCATTGTGGAACAGCTCCGCGCCGCGGAGTGACATGATGACATGAAAGGAGACAGGTTATGGAGAGCATCTTAAAGGCCGTTGGCCTTAAAAAGTACTACGGCTCCGGCGACACCCAGGTCCGCGCCCTGGACGGCGTGGATCTGGAGATCGAACGGGGGAAGTTCACCGCCATCATCGGCACCTCCGGCAGCGGAAAATCCACTTTGCTGAATATGTTGGGCGGGCTGGACACCCCCACGGAGGGAAGCGTCCAAATCGGCGGCACGGAGCTGGCGCGGCTGGACCGGGAACAGGCCACCATCTTCCGCCGCAAGCAGATCGGCTTTGTCTTTCAAAACTATAATTTAATCCCGGTGCTGACAGTGTGGGAGAACATCGTATTCCCCCTCTCCCTGGACGGGCAGAAACCGGACCGGCCCTTTATCATGAAAGTGGCGGAGCTGCTGGGGCTGGAGGAAAAGCTGGACAGCCTGCCGGGGCATCTCTCCGGCGGCCAGCAGCAGCGGGTGGCGATCGCCCGGGCGCTGGCATCCAAGCCCGCCATCATTCTGGCGGATGAGCCCACGGGGAATCTGGATTCCAGGACCAGCGATGATGTAATGGGACTGCTGCAGATGAGCAGCCGGGAATTTCATCAGACCATTGTGATGATCACTCACAATCCGGAAATTGCGCAGATGGCAGACCGCATTGTGCGGATTGAGGACGGACGGATTGTGGCTTGAGGGGTGATGCGGCCGGTTTGCGGCATTGACCCAGGAACTGACCCAGAACGGGAAATTTCTCTGTGGCATCAGTGAAATGGGCAGCATGAAAGGCCATTTATATTCTGGACAAACAGCATCAAATGAAGCGGAAAGCGTTTGTTGTGGCCCCTCAGACAAGCTGCGGACCAGAAGACCGGGGGGAGCGAATCCCTCAGGGCGTACCAAAGCCACGGAAATTCATTGAATTTCCGTGGCTTTGTTCTTGCTTTCTGTACTTTTTTGGATGATTTAAGGAAGCGCTGATTTAATCCCCCGAATGGGAAGAATGGGTATCGCTGGTCGTCCCCCTCTATCCAACGATGTCCCGGACACCACGACCCTGCTGCACTTTCGGCATCTGTTGGAGGAGAAGGGCATCGGCAAGCTGTTTTTTGACGCAGTCAACCGCTGCCTGGAACGGGCTGGACGGATGATGCGGGGCGGCAGCATCGTAGACGCCACGCTGATCAGCGCACCCAGCTCTGCAAAAAACGCGGAGAAAAAACGGGATCCGGAGATGCACTCGGTGAAGAGGGGAAACCAGTGGCATTTTGGTATGAAGTGCCGCACCGGCGCGGATGCCGGGAACGGCTTTGTCCACACAGTGGAGGCCACCGCCGCCAATGTCCGCGGCGTCACTGCAGCGGCAAGGCTTCTGCGGGAAGATGATAAGGCGGTCTGCGGGGACAGTGCCTGCCTTGGGACAGAGAAACAGGAAGAAATCAGAAGCAATCCGCAGCTTTCTGCCATTGAATACCGCATCAACCGCAGGCCGGTTCCCCAGGGTTTCAGACAATGCCATTGACTGGGAGCGGTATATTGAAAACCGAAAATCTGCCGTACGCTGCAAGGTGGAGCATCCCTACAGGATTGTGAAGAACATTCGGGCTGTGACTGGAAAAGCGAGGAATTCTTCCCCCAATATGGTTCTTTATTGGACGTTTCCTTTACCTTCGTCTGTTTGCCTGGCTTTTACCTGCTTTCATCAGTGCTTCCTCAAGTATTCATCCGGATTGTATTCCGGAGCATAGGGCGGCAGGAAGAACACCTCAATTTTGTCCTTGTGGTGTTCCAGCCAGGACGCAGCAAGCTTGCCGTGATGGACTTTCAGATTGTCCAGGATCAGGAACACCTTCCTTTTGAAACACGAATCAGGCGCTCCATAAACCGGATCAGCCGCTGCTGGTTCATAGTGTCTTGGCAGAGCATAAAACGAACCTTGGACCGTGGTGAGATCTTCGCCCCTGCGGGGTTGACGCGAGATTACCACCAAAGGATTCTGCGGCTTCATATTTGGGAAAAGGAGGGAGAGGAGCCGGAGATGGAGTTCTTGGAGGCGGACTGCCTCCAGAGTCCCGATATGGCGGCATCTTCTGGGTTCCCGACCCGGTGGATCGACCCGAAAAATGAAATGGAGATGATCCGCCTTCTCTATGGCTCCCTGATGAAGGGATTGGGCAGGGCAGACGACGGAACGTTTTGTCTGCTGGATTTGGCAGAGGCGCGGCATTACTCCCAGATCGAGCTGCTGGCAAAGATGCTGTTCCTGTTTATTACCGGCTGGGGGGTGGAGGAGCTGAAAAAGCGGCCATGTTTCTTTGCGCTGATTCTTCCGGCGAAAGAGCAAATCTGGGAGTTTGTGCGGATATTCTCGATTTTTTACGATAAGCTGAACGGACGTCTGATGGAGGCCCAAATTGCCGTCTGTGTATACCCCGAGTTGGAGGATGCCCAAGGAGATACCGTCCAAAAGCGGGTCAAAGTGCCTGAGGTGGCCTTTTTCCTGGCGGGAGGCGCCTCCTCTGCCGCTTGGGTCACAGCCCGGACCTTCGCCTATTATATTACCTCCGAACTGAAAGGCCGGAAGTAATATGTGCCATGTTTTGCGGTTGCTGCTGTTTACAGCAGCGAGCAAAACGGCTTGAATCAAATGTATTATTTCCGAGCTTTAAGCTCTGAAATAATAAAAACAGTTCGGACACAGGCAAAACCCCGTCCGGCGGGAAGCTCCGCCGGGCGGGGAATTTCTTCGCGTTCACCTGAGAATCACGCGGCTGGGCTCGCGGGCGCTTTTTTACGGGAGGCGCACCGGCGGCGCTCACTCCGCCAGCTTCGCCAGTCCCGCGTCCGCCAGCTTCTGAAGGCTCATCAGGACGCCAAGCTTCGCGTGCTGCCAGGTGAGCCCCCCTGGGAAGTACACGGCGTAGGGCGGGCGGCCCACCGGCAGCTCCCTGAGAGAAAGCATAAAATGGAAATCTTTTCAAGGGCCCTTTTGCCCCTGGGGAAGATTGACAGCCGTCGAAACTCCCGGTATAATGTCGAATCAGAAGAAAAAATCCCCGGGCGCCTTGGCCCGGAGGCGGGAGGCCGGGAAACCATGGGAAAACGTTGGGCGGCGGGTGCGCTTTTGGCGCTGGCGCTTTTGTGGGCGGTCCTGGCCTCGCCCCCGGCGTGGGCTCAGGAGCGATCGGCGGGGAGAGAAGCTCTGGAAGAAAAACCGGAAGAGGAAACGGCCGGGGAGGGCCTGGAGGTAATGGCGATCGAAGAGCCCGCCGCCGTCCTGGAAGATTTGCGGGCCGTGGAGGCGGCGGGCGTTTCGGAAGAGGGACGGGACGCCGCCCGGTGGGCCCTTTACCGGGAGCTGCTGCCCCCGGGGGAGAAGGGGCGCTTTGACGGCGAAGAGCCGGTGAGCCGGGCCGGGGCGGTCCAGGCCCTATACCGTCTCAGCGGCATTTTGGTGCGGGTGGACGAGTGCCCGTACGCCGACGTGCCGGAGGAATATCAGGACGCCGTGGCCTGGGCGGACAGCGTGGGGGTCAGCGGCGGCGTGTCGGAGGGTCTTTTCGCTCCCGCTTCTCCGGTGACCCGGAGCCAGCTGGCGGTGATGCTCCACCGCTTCGCCGCCTGGCGCGGGGAGGATATGGAGTGCCGCCTGGCCGTCTCCTGGGAGGGGGGACAGGTCCCGCCTTACGCGGAGGAGGCGGTGAACTGGGTTTTGGAACGGGGCCTCTATGAGGGCATGACGGACCGCGGGCTCTACCCGGATCTTCCGGTGTCCCGGCTGCAATTGGCTTGTATTTTGGCGAGGCTCCAAAAGGACCGGGACTCGCTGGCGGGGGAATTGTCTCTTCCTGAGGGCGGAACCGTGAGCCTTTCCAGGCTGAAGCACGAGGAACTGGACCAGGCCATTGCCGGCGCGGCCCGCCGCCACGGGGCGGTGGGAGTCCAGGCGGCGGTCATTGAAAACGGGGCCGTCACCGACGTGTATCACTACGGCTGGGCGGTGCGGGGGAGCGTCCCCATGACGGACGGCCACAAGCTGCGCACCGCCTCCCTCTCCAAGGTGGCGGTGGGCCTCGCCGCCGCGCTGCTGTGGGAGGAGGGGGCCGTGGATTACGACGCGGACATCGGCGTGTACTGGGGCGTGGAGACGTGGAAGCCCGTCACCATCCGCTCCATGCTGAGCCACACCTCCACCCTGCTGAACAGCGAGAGCATCGCCTGGGACTACGCGGGCGTGAAGGCCCAGCTGAAGGGCCCCTCCGGCTACGGCGGGGGCGCGCCGGGGGATCTGCGGTATTGGAGCTATAACAACCACGCCTTCGGCGTCCTGGGCCAGACCCTGGAGCTGGCGGCGGGACGGTACTTAGACGACGTGCTGGAGGAGCGGCTTCTGGGCCCCATGGGAGCGGACGGCTCTTTCGCCGCCGGAGAGCTGAGGGAGCCGGAGCTGGTGACCCAGCTGTACCGGGGAAGCGCCCTGGGCCGCTCCGTGGGGAGCCAGCTGGGGGGCCGCCGGTGGAGCGCGCCGGGGGCCACGGGACGGCAGTTTGCCGGGGGTTTTACCGCCAGCGCTTACGACTGCGGGAAGCTGGCGGCCCTGCTGGCGGGGGACGGCTGTTTCGAGGGCGTGCGGCTTATGGAAGAGTCCTCTGTGGAGCTGATGGAGAGCTGTGAGGACCGGGCGATCTCCGGCGGGACGTATCAGGCCCTGCCCATGCGGCTGGGGTCCGGCCTCTACGGCCGGGAACGGCTTTATTACCACACCGGCAGCGCCTACGGCGTATACAACCTCCTCAGCTATGACCCGGACGCCGGGGACGGAGTGGTGGTGCTGACCACCGGGGCAGACGGGGGAAGGGACGAATACGGCATCTACGCCGTCTGCGGAGAAATCAGCCGGATATTGTATGAGGCCGTCGCCCAATGAGAAGAGCGGAAAAACGCCCCGGGAATTTCCCGGAGCGTTTTTTCTGCCTGCGGCTCAGAAGAGCTTTTTCAGCCCGTCCAGCTTGTCCCCCAGGCCGGAGGCGGCCAGCTTGGCCTTGATTCCCGTCACCAGGGGCTGGAGCTGCTCGTCGGGCAGATTCATGCCGGTGAGCTGCTCCAGCGCCTTCACAGGGTCCTTCTGAAAGCTTTGGAGGAGGGCCGGGTCCTTCTGGAGCTTGGAGACCAGCTCCTCAATAGTGGCTTTCACGTCGATGCTCATAGGTACGCTCCTTTTCATGTGCGCTGCGCCGGGAGGGCCCGGCGGCAAGTTTATCATAAAAAAATTGGGGATATTTGTCAATCCTTTTTGGGTGAAAACGGAGAAAATGCAAAAATTTGAAAATTTCTATTACATGTTTCCCCTAAAATGTGGTAAACTAAAGGAAAAGAAAATCAAAATTGCCGGGCCGGAACCCGGCGGAAGGGAGGAGCGATGTTTCAAGTCGGAGAGCTGGTGGTATACGGCTCCACCGGCGTGTGCCGGGTGGAGGGAGTCTCCAGGATGGACCAGCCCGGCGGAGACCGGGGCAAGCGGTACTATGTCCTCAAGCCCCTGTGGCAGGACGGGGTGATTTACGCCCCGGTGGACAGCGAAAAGGTGCCCATGCGCCCGGTGATCAGCCGGGAGGAGGCGGAGGCCCTTATTGACCGGATGCCGGCCATTCCGGCGGCGGCCTGCCGGGGCGGCACGCCCCAGGCCCTGGCCCAGCAGTACCAGTCCGCCGTCCGGGACGGGGGGCACCAGGCCCTGATTGAGATGATGAAGGCCATCCGGCACAAGCGGGGGATGGCGGAGTCCAAAAACCGCCGCCTGGGACTGGTGGACGAGCGGTATATGAAGCAGGCGGAGCGCCTGCTTTACGGGGAGCTGGCCACGGCGCTGGAGATTCCCTATGACCATGTGGAGGGCTATATTGCCGTCCGGCTGGAGGGCGCGGAGGAGTCCGCCGGATGAAAAACAGGGAGACGGGGAAGACCCGTCTCCCGCCGCGTTACCGGATGATTTCCCGCACCAGCCTTGCCGTCATTCCCCAGATGGCGCGGCCCTGATAGCGCCAGATGGGAATCTCCACCTGCCCGCGGCTCCAGGGGTAGTCCCGGGGGATGCCCACGGGGCCGTAGGGGAAGTCCTCCGGCACCTGGGGGACCAGCTCGTAACGCCGGAGGTCCGGCGGCGCCTCCCGGAAGAAGGCCAAGGGGACGGTGAAGGCCTCCGCCACCTCCGCCGGGGAGGGGCGCAGGGACTGAAGGCCCGCCTGGGACACCAGTCCCAGCACCGGCCGGAGGAGGAAGCCCCGCTGGTTACAGATAAAATCCGGCGTGCCCAGGAGGGTGACCGCCTCCCGGGGGATGGACAGCTCCTCCTCCGTCTCCCGCAGGGCGCAGTCCTGGGGCGTCTCCCCAGGCTCCATCCGCCCGCCGGGGAAGCAGACCTCCCCCCCTTGGGAGACTTGGGAGGACCGGACCTCGAAGAGGAGGCGGAGGCCGCCCTCCCCTTCGACGAGGGGGCAGAGGACGGCATAGCTCCGGGAGGCCCCCAGGAGGCCCGGCTCATGGCCCTGAAAGCGGCGGGCCAGCCGCTCCAGCTCCCCCGTCACAGCAGCATGGTCAGCGCCTGGCGGCGGTTTTCAATGTCCACCGCCGGGGCGCTGGGGGCGTACTCCCCGTCCAGGGACCAGGGAAGCTCCTCCTCCGTTTCAAAGTGAATGGAGGAGACGTGGCGGAAAACCAGGCCCTGGCTGTCGTACTGCTGGTTCAAAAGGGCGTGGACCAGGCTTTGGAGGTCCGCCGCCGTCTTGGGGCTGGGAATGAGCAGCATTTCAAACAGGCCGTCGTCCAGCACCACCCGCTCCGGGTTCAGCTTCATCAGCCCCCCGATGGAGGTGGAGTTGCACACCGCGCCGAAGAGGTATTCCCCGTCCAGCACCTCCCCGCCGGCGGTGAGGCGGACGTGGTAGGGCCGGAGGGTGCTCAGGTCCTTCATGCCCTCCAGGATATAGGCGAAGTGGCCCAGGGCGTTTTTGGCGTTTTGGGGGGCGGCGTAGCTGGACCGGGTGAAGGCCCCGAAGGAGGCCACATAGAGAAAGCTCCGCCCGTTCCAGAAGCCCACGTCCAAAAGCCGGGGAACGTTCCGGGCGATGGCGGCGGCGGCCTCCGCCGGGTCGCCGGAGATGCGGAGGCTGGCGGCGAAGTCGTTGGTGCTGCCCTGGGGCAGATAGCCCAGCAGCGGAGGGCGGCGGAGCTGGACCAGGCCGGAGACCACCTCGTTCAGCGTCCCGTCGCCCCCCACGGCCACCACCAGATCGTAGCGCCCGCCCTCCCGCCTGGCGGTTTCGGCGGCGTCGCCGGGGGCGGAGGTCACATGGATGGAGAGGAGATATCCCGCCAGGGAGAGGGCGGCGGCGGCGTCGAACAGGGGACCGTGGGACTTGCTTTTCCCGGCCCGGGGGTTGACGATCATCAGGAGCTTGCGGGGTTTCATGGGGCCCACCTCCAGAGAGAGTTTTGATTACCGTACAGTATAGCACAGCGCTTGTGAAATTACTGTTAAAATTGGCGGGGTTTCCCATGGGGCGGGAAAAAGAGGATTGCAATTCCCCCGGGCCCCGTGTAGAATGGGAGGAGAGAAAAAAGGAGGCGCGGGCCATGGAACGGAAAAACCATTACATCAGCATGGGGGTGTCGGCGTTTGTGACCGCCGCCGCCGTTTTGCTGTTTTACGACACCCTCTTCGGCGGCAAGGCCGTGCTGGCCCTGCTGGAGACCGTGCGGCCTATCCTCTACGGGGCCTTCATCGCCTATCTGCTGGCCCCTATGGTGAATTTCTTCGAGCGCCACCTCTTCCCGCCCCATCCGGAGCGGGAGCGGAAGCGCTCCCAGGCCATGCTGATTCGCACCGTGGGCATTCTGCTTGCCTGGCTGGTGGTGTGGTTCTTCTTCTACCTGCTGGCCTCCGTGCTGCTGCCGGAGCTGTATAAGAGCGTCCTTCAGCTCATCGCCAACGTGGATAAGTACTATCAGACCATCAGCGGCTGGGTGACCAGCCTGTCCAATCATCTCCTGGAGACCAACCCTGACCTGGCTCAGCAGATTGTGGAGAAGCTGGGGGACTATTTCCAGGACTTCGGCAAGTGGCTGTCGGGTTTGCTGCCCCAGCTTCAGACGGTGATGACCACCGTGTCCGGCGGCGTGTGGAGCGCGGTGAACTTTGTGATGGACCTGCTGGTGGGAATCATCGCCTCCGTCTATCTGCTGGCCACCAAGGAGCGCTGCGCCGCCTATGGCCGGAAGCTGGTTTACAGCCTCTTCCCCCAGGAGCAGGTGGGCCTGGTGCTCCGGGGGACCAAGCGGGCGGATACCATTTTCTCCGGCTTCGTCCGGGGGAAGCTGCTGGACTCCATCATCATCGGCATTTTGTGCTTTGTCTGCTGCTCCATCTTAAAGTTCCCTTACACGCCCTTGGTGTCCGTCTTCGTGGGCGTGACCAACGTGATCCCCTTCTTCGGCCCCTTCCTGGGGGCCATCCCCAGCACCTTCCTGATTCTGCTGGTCTCCCCCCGCCAGGCGCTGTATTTCGTGATATTCGTCCTGGCTCTCCAGCAGCTGGACGGCAACGTCATCGGCCCCAAGATTCTGGGAAACACCACCGGCCTTTCCAGCTTGTGGGTCATCATCGCCATTTTGGTGGGGGGCGGCTTCTTCGGCGTGGCGGGCATGTTCTTCGGCGTGCCGGTGTGCGCCTGCCTCAACAGCCTCATCAACTTCTTCGTGGACGCCCGGCTGCGGAAAAAGGGCCTCTCCCCGGACTCCGGGGAGTATGCCGCCGGAGGGGCCTATGGGCCCCGGCCGGAATAAGCGCCGGCCCCTTCCGCTCCGGTTCTTCCGGCCGCGCTTCAAGGGGGCGGGCGCGGCCCTGCGGATTTTCCGCCCCTGGGGGCGGGGGTAAAAAAATTAGGGAAAAGTTTGTGAAAACTATTGCAATCGTTTTTCCCGTCGTGTACAATACGGCCTTGGGGCCTCCGGGAGACCGGAGGGTCCCGGGGCTTTATTCATGAAGAGCCCGCAAAAGTGAATAGAGCCGAATTATTTTGTCCGGGCGGGACATTCCCCGTCCAGCGCTGACCCGGGGACGGGCAGCGACGAAAGGAAACAGACATGAAGCGGAAACTTTTGGAGATTCTCCTCCTGCTGGGGCTTTTGTGCGCCGTACTCTGCGGATGCAAAGACGGCAGCGCGGCCCAGACGCCGGAGGACGAAAGCGGCTCCAACGAACCGGCGGCGCAGCCCGCGGCGGATCATCCCAACGAGATCACCGTCGGCATCGCCCAGGACCTGGACGAGAGCCTTGACCCCCACAAAGCGGTGGCGGCAGGGACCAAGGAGGTCATGTTCAACGTATTCGAGGGCCTGATGAAGCCCACCCCGGAGGGGGATTTGATCCCCGCCGTGGCGGAAAAGTATGAAATTTCCGACGACCAATTGACCTATACCTTTACCATCCGGGACGGGATCAAGTTCCACAACGGCGACCCCGTGACGGCGGAGGACGTGGGCGAGTCCCTGGCCCGCTGCAAAAATGGCGGCGACGGCATTTTTGAGGTGGAGGCGTTTTCCAATATTCAACACATGGAGACGGCGGACAGCCGGAGCATCTCCATCACCCTGGGAGAGCCCGACAGCGAGTTTTTGTCCTATCTGACCACGGCGGTTCTCCCCGCGGGCTATGACGGGCAGGATACCGCCCCCGTGGGCACCGGGCCCTTCAAATTCGTCTCCCGGGCCGCTCAAGATAACATCGTCCTGGAGCGCTTTGACGATTACTGGGGCGAGAAAGCGTATCTGGATAAAGTCACCTATAAGATCATCGAAAACGCGGACAGCATCCTCATGAGCCTCCAGAGCGGGGCGGTGGACCTGTTCGCCCACCTGACCAGCACCCAGGTGGCCCAGCTGGGGGACGAGTTCAACATCGAAGAGGGCACTATGAATCTGGTTCAGGCCATGTATCTGAACAACGCCGTGGCCCCCTTCGACGACGTGCGGGTCCGCCAGGCCCTGTGCTACGCCATCGACCGCCAGCAGATTCTGGACCTGGCCTTTGACGGCTACGGAAGCCTCATCGGCTCCAGCATGTACCCCGCCTTCGGGAAGTACTTCGACGACTCCCTGACCAATTACTATACCTACGACGTGGAGAAGGCCAAGGCCCTCCTGGCCGACGCGGGCTATCCCGACGGCTTTGCCATGACCATCACCGTGCCCTCCAACTACCAGCCCCACCTGGACACCGCCCAGGTTATCGTGGAGCAGCTGAAGCAGGTGGGCATCACCGCCGAAATTCTCCCCGTCACCTGGGAGAGCTGGCTCAACGACACCTACATGGGCCGGCAGTTCCAGGCCACCGTGGTGGGCGTGGACGCCTCCACCATGACGGCCCGGGCCCTGCTGGAGCGGTTTACCTCTACGGCGGGTAATAACTTTATCAATTATAACAACGCGGAGTATGACGCCATCTTCCAGGCGGCCATTGCCGCGGCGGACGACGCCGCCCAGACGGCGGCCTACAAACAGGCGGAGGCCAATTTGACGGAGAACGCCGCCAACGTGTACATCCAGGATCTGGCCGATCTGGTGGCGATCCGCAAGGGCCTCACGGGCGTGCGGTTCTATCCCATCTACGTGCTGGATCTCAGCGGCATCCGGTATACGGACTAATTTCAAAAACGAGAGAGCAGAGTGTGAAGAGCGAAATCTTCACGCTCTGCTCTCCGCGCCTTTCAGAGGGGTACTTGCTGATGAAATACGCGTTGAAACGGGCCGCGGCGGGGCTGGCGACCATCTTGATCGTCTCCTTCCTGACCTTTGCGGCCTTCTCTCTCATCTCCGGCGACACCGCCACCGCCATGCTGGGCACCTCGGCCACGCCGGAGCGCCTGGCGGCCCTCCGGGCAGAGCTGGGGCTGGACCGGCCCCTGCTGGTCCGGTACGGCGAGTGGCTGCTGGGCTTTTTCACCGGGAACCTGGGGGTTTCCACCAGCTATAAGCAGCCGGTGTGGGAGATCCTGGGGGCGAAGTTTCGCCTGACCCTGTGCCTGAGCCTGCTGAGCTTTGTCCTGATTACGTCGGTGTCCATCCCCCTGGGGCTCTGGTCCGCCGGGCGGAGGCGGTTCGAGGGGGCCCGGACGGCCCTGAACCAGCTGGGCATGGCGGTGCCGTCCTTCTTCACGGGGATTCTGCTGTCCTGGGTCTTCGGCGTGGGGCTGAAGTGGTTCATGCCGGGGCAGTTTCCCGACGGGAAGGAGGACTTCGCCGGGGCGGCGGTGTATCTGTTCTTTGCCGCCGTGGCCCTCTCCATTCCCCGCATCGCCATGACGGTGCGGATGCTCCGCAGCACGGTGCAGGAGGAATTGGGGAAGGACTATGTGCGCACCGCCATTTCCCGGGGAAACGACCGGGGCCAGGTCCTGCGGCGGCATGTGCTGAAAAACGCCCTGCCCCCGGTGGTCACCTTCCTGGCCCAGACCATGGCGGAGATTGTGGCGGGGAGCATTGTGGTGGAGCAGGTCTTTGTGATCCCCGGCCTGGGGCGGATGCTGGTGACCTCTATCGCGGGCCGGGACTACCCGGTGGTCCAGGCCATTGTGGTGATCCTGGCCTTCTGGGTGGTGCTGGCGGGGACGGCGGCGGATCTAATCAATCAGCGCATCGATCCCCGGCTCCGGATAGGAGGTGCGGCATGAAACGGCGAAACGGCTTTTTAACCGCCGGGCTGGTCCTGACCTGCGCCCTGGCGGCGCTGATCCTCCTGGGCTTTTTCTGGACGCCCTACGACCCCAACGCCATGGCGGCGGGGCCCAAGTTCGGCGGGCCCTCCCCGGCCCACTGGATGGGCACGGACAACTTCGGCCGGGACATTTTCAGCCGGGTCCTCAAGGGCGCCGGGGCCACGGCCTCCATCGCCCTGGCGACGCTGGCCATCGGGGCGGTCTGCGGGTGCCTGGCGGGGGCTCTGACGGGCTGCTTCGGCGGGCCGGTGGACGAGCTTTTGATGCGTCTCAACGACGCGCTGACGGCCTTTCCCAACATCCTCCTGGCCCTGGTGGTGATCTCCTTGCTGGAGCCGGGGAAGAAGATCAACGTCATTCTCGCCCTGGGGCTGGTGTTCATCCCCAGCTTTGCCCGGGTGACCCGGACGGCCTTCGCCTCCCTCCGGGACGTGAACTATATCAAAAGCGCCCGGCTGATGGGAGCGTCGAATCCCCGGATTCTGGCAATCCACATGCTGCCGAACACGGCGCCGGTGCTGCTGCCCGCCCTGACGATCGGCTTTAATAACGCGGTCCTGGCGGAGGCGTCCATGAGCTTTCTTGGCATCGGCGTGACGCCGCCGGACGCGTCTCTTGGCTATATGCTCTCCGAGGCCCAGGGGATGCTCTTCGCCGCCCCCTGGTACGCCGCCGGGACGGGCCTTGTGATTGTGCTGATGGTGTTCAGCGTGGGCCTGCTGGGCGAGGGCCTGCGGCGGCAGGACAAGGGGGTGCTGTGATGCTGGAGATACGGGACCTTCATGTGAAGTTCCCGGGCCGGGACCGGGAGGCCGTGGCCGGGGTGTCCCTCTCCATCCGGGCGGGGGAAATCCTGGGCCTGGTGGGGGAGTCCGGGTCCGGGAAGACCGTTACCGCCATGAGCGTGGCGGGCCTGCTGCCCCGGAAGCAGTGTGATTATTCCGGGGAGATTCTCCTGGACGGGAAGGAGCTGCTCCACGCGGACCGGGCGGAGCTGCGGAACATCCAGGGCCGGGAGATCGGCGTGGTGTTCCAGGAGCCCCAGAGCGCCCTGGACCCCCTGATGAAAATCGGCCCCCAGGTGGAGGAGGTCCTCCGGGTCCACACCAAACTGGGCCGGGAGGAGTGCCGCCGCCAGGCGGTGGAGGCCATGGCGGCGGTGGAGCTGCCGGAGGCGGAGGCGGTGTATGAAAAGTACCCCCACCAGCTCTCCGGGGGTATGCTTCAGCGGGCCATGATCGCGGCGGCGGTCATCGCAAAACCCAAGCTTTTGCTGCTGGACGAGCCGACGACGGCCCTGGATGTGACCATCCAGGCACAGATTCTGGAGCTTTTAAAGAGGCTGAACCGGGAGTCCGGCGTGTCCATGCTCTTCATCTCCCACGACTTGAACGTGGTGCGGAAGCTCTGCGGCCGGGTGGCGGTGATGCAGCGGGGGCTGCTGGTGGAGGAGGGGGAGGCCCAGGAGGTCTTTCATCACCCCCATCACCCCTATACCCGGCGGCTCATCGCCGCCATCCCCACGAGAAAGCGGAAGGAGGGCGGGGCATGAACGAGCTGGTGTTATCCCTGGACCATGTATACAGCGGCTACAGCGACGGCGCCGGCCCCTTCGGCAGGCGGACGCGCCAGGAGGTCCTCCACGACGTGACCTTCGACGTGCGCCACGGGGAGATTCTGGGCCTGGTGGGCGAGTCGGGGACGGGAAAGTCCACCCTGGCGAAAACCATCCTGGGGATGGTGAAGCCTGACCGGGGGACCGTGACCCACTACACGAAGCGGCCCCAGATGATTTTCCAGGACCCCTACAGCTCCCTCAACCCCTTTTACAGCGTGGAGTGGACCCTGGAAGAGCCCCTGCGGGTCTACGGGAAGTACAATAAAGCGGAGCGGAAGCTCCGGGTCCGGGAGATGCTGGAACGGGTGGAGCTGCGGCCGGAATGTCTGGGGGCGAAGCCCTCGGAGCTCTCCGGGGGCCAGCGCCAGCGGGTCAGCATCGCCGCGGCGCTGATCCGGCGGCCCAAATTCCTGATTGCCGACGAGCCGGTGTCCGCCCTGGACGTGACCATCCAGGCCCAGATTCTGGATTTGCTCCGCTCCCTCCGGCGGGAGCTGGATTTGAGCTACCTGTTTATCTCCCACGATTTGAACGTGGTCTACCAGCTCTGCGACCGGGTGCTGGTGATGAAGAGCGGCCGCATCGTGGAGCAGGGGACCGTGGACGAGATTTTTGACCATCCCAAGGAAGACTATACCAAGCAGCTTCTGGCTGCCGCGGAGTGACGATGAAAGCATATTTCCACAAATACCGAAACCTGCATATTTGGCTGCTGGCGGACTGCGTGTTGCTGCTGGCCTTCTTCTCCCTCCGGGGGCAGAGATGGCTGATGAACGCCGTGGCGGAGCGCTTCACCACTCCCCTCCGGCGGGGGCTGGGGCGGCTTTGCTATTTGGTCCCCTTCTCCGTCATGGAGGTGGTGGAAGCCCTGGCGGTGCTCCTTGGAATCGGATATACCGTCTGGAGCGTGATTGCCGTGGCCAGGGCCGGGGGGCGGCGGCGGGAGCGGGCCTATGGCCTGGGGCTGGGGGCCCTCTGCGCCGTTTTGTCCGTGTGGGCCGGATTCTGCCTCTTATGGGGGGTCAACTACTGGACCGACGGCTTTCAGGACCGGTCCGGGATTTACGCCCAGCCCGTGGCCCTGGAGGATTTGCGGGCGGTGACAAAGTACTTCGCGGACCGGACGTCCGAGACGGCGGGGGACGTAAAGCGGGATGAACACGGCCTTTTCGCCGTCCCCCGGGAGGAGATTCTGGAAAACAGCGTCCACGCCTATGACGGCCTGACGGAGGACTTTCCCTTCCTGGCCTTCGACGACCCCGGCGTGAAGCCCATGGCCTTCTCCCGTCTCATGAGCGCCATGGATTTCACCGGGTTCTACAGCTCCTTCACCGGGGAGTCCAACGTCAACGTGGACAGCCCCGCCTGCATGCTGCCCTCCACCATCGCCCACGAGCTGGCCCACCAGCGGGGCTTCGCCTCGGAGCAGGAGTGCAACTTCCTGGCGGTGCTGGCCTCCACCACCTGCTCCGACCCGGCGTATATCTATTCCGGCTGGCTCATTGGGTATGTCTATCTGGGAAACGCCCTGTACTCCCAGGATCCGGAGGGCTATTGGTCCATCCGGGAGGCCCTGCCGGAGGAGGTCCGGCTGGACCTGGCCTATAACAACGCCTACTGGGCCCAGTTTCAGGATACGCCGGTTCAGAAGGCCAGCAACAAGGTTTACGACGGGCTGCTGAAAAGCTACGGCGATGAGCGGGGCATCCAGTCCTACGGGATGGTGGTGGATTTGCTGGTGGTCTATTACCTCCCGCTCTGCGAACAGGCATAAAAAGACGGCGCGGCCTGCGAGCCGCGCCGTCTTCTCTTTGTCACCAGCCCCTGCCGGGGAAGGAGGCCCGGGCCTCCAGGGTCAAGCCGGGACTGGGGGACTCCGGGGCGGGATTCCCCTGCCGCTCCGCCAGCCGCCGGACGGCGGTCAGGACCGCCTCCCGCTCCTCCGGGGGAAGTTCTTTGCGCAGGTGGTTGGAGAGGGTGCCGCAGGCCATGCCCAGCTCCTCGGCCACCCACCAGTACCGCAGGCCCGCTCCCTCGATAGCCGCCCGGACGTCCTGATTCCGCACCGGGCGCTTTTTTTGTGTCGTTCCATTCATGAAAAGTTCCTCCTCGCCGTCGATTTGCGCGTGTTAACGCCGTCAACAACGGCCCCCATAAGGGCGGCGTTGCACGGGGGAGGACAACCGGAGGAAAAATTTTTAAAAAGCAAGGGCTCCGCCGCCGCTCCGGCCCGGCGGGGCAGCGGACCGCCTGGGGCGGAGCGGTCCTTGGCGTGCGCACTTTGAGGAAACGAAATCACCCGTCAATGAGCATCCCCACCAGGATGCCCAGCACCGCCGCCAGGGCGGGGAGCTTGCTCTTCCAAAGGCTGGCGGCCTCGGGCAAAAGCTCGCCGAAGACTACGTACAGCATGGCCCCGGCGGCAAAGCTCAGGGTCAGGGTCAGGGCCGTGGGGCCCAGGGTGCCCAGGCAGTAGCCCAGGGCCGCCCCCAGCACCGTGGGGGCCCCGGAGAGGGCCGCCAGGCCCGCCGCCCGCCAGCGGCGCTCGCCTCCCGCCACCATGGGGGCGGAGATGGCCATGCCCTCCGGAATGTTGTGCAGCCCGATGACCGCCGCCATGGTCCAGCCCTGGCGCATGGTGCCGCCGATGAAGGACGCGCCGATGACCATGCCCTCGGGCACGTTGTGCAAAGCGATGGCGGCGGCCATCACCAGCCCCGCCAGCACCAGCCCGCCGGTGGGCTGGCCCCGGTCCAGCAGGGCGTTCAGCCCCGCGGTGACGGCGCAGCCCAGGAAAACCCCCAGGGCCACCAGCTCCATGGCGCCCGGGGCGGCGGCCTCCGTCAAAAGGCCGAAGCAGGACACCGACACCATCACCCCGGCTGCGAAGCTCAAAAGCAGGCTGGCCTCCCGGCCGGAGTCCCGGCGGAACAGTGTGGCCAGCGTGCCTCCCAGCCCGGTGCCGCCGATGCCGGCGGCGGCGGTGACCAGCAGCGTGGTCCATAAACCCATTGTCATACTATCCATAAAACCGATTGCTTCCTCCCATTTATAAGCGATACCCTAACAAGTTTATTATAACACCCTATTCCCCGCCTGTCCAGAAGATAAGGGGAAAAAGAGGGCTTCGCCGCCTGGAAAAAAGGCCGGAGCCGGGTTTTAGCAGGATGTCAAAAATAGGGCTGAAATTTTGGAGGGGGCGGAGGAAGGCTTTTTCTTGCAAGCCCCCCGGGGCTATGGTATCCTATCTTAAATAAAAAAGTGAGGGGGAATGGCTGATGCTGGTTTTGGATTTCATCAACGTCGGCAATGGGGATTCCATTCTGGTGCAGGAGCTGGAAGGAGGCGCGCGGCGCTTTGCCATGCTGGTGGACTGCGGCCACGACAATCTGGTCCGTGACGACCACCCTGGGGAGCTGGACCCCCGGTCCCGGCGGATTTACGCCGGGGATTTTCTGAAAAAGCAGGGCATCGGCCGCCTGGACGTCCTCCTGGCCACCCACTTCCACCGGGACCACATCGGGGGCCTTGGCCGGGTGCTGGAGGCGGCGGCGGTGGACCGGTTCATTTCCGCCTATGTCCCGCCGGAGGGGCACGGCCCCCTGGACCCCGACGGGGACAACGGCCTGCCCGGCGCGGCGAGGAACCTCCTCCGGTGCCTGGATATTTACGCCTCGGCCCTCCGGGACCACCCGGGGCGGGTGGGGGAGTTTATGGAGATCCCCGGGGACAAGGTGGAGACGCTTCCCCTGACGGAGAACCTGACCATGGAGATCCTCCCCGGCGAGCCCTCCCTGTACCCCCGGCAGAAGGCGGTGTACGACGCGGCCTTCCGGGGGGAGCGGAACCGCTATGACCTCATGCGCTGGACCAAGGCCATGAACATCTCCAGCCTCCGCCAGCGGCTGTACTACCACGGCAGGGAGATCGTCCTGGGGGGCGACATGTACTGCGCCGTCTGGGACAACGACACCCTGACCCCCTGCGACATTTTGAAGGTGCCCCACCACGCGTCGCTGTCCTCCTGCAACCGCAAGGCCATCAGCCGCCTGGCCCCCAAGACCATGGTGGTCAGCGTGGCGGCGGGGCGGCCCGACGAGCGGCCCCATCCCTACATTGTGTCCCTCTTGAAGGAGTACGCGGAGGAGCTCCATTTCACCGACGCGGTGGGGATTCCCGGGCTGGTGGAGCCGGTGTTCCACGAGTCGGTACATATTGAGATCGAATAAAACGAGAGGCCGGGACTTGCGTCCCGGCCTTCTTATGCGGGTTCAGTTGTGGGGAATCTCGTAGGTCACGCCGCCGACGCGAATGCTTTCCATCTCCTCCAGGGGGATAATCTCGTCAAAGACCTGGCCCTTGGTGCAGTGGGAGACATCCGCCTTATAGTCCGGGCTGACTCTGCCGCCGGAACCGCCGAGGTCGATGACCGTGCCGTCGGTTTTGGTCAGGAGGATTTCGATGTTCTCCAGATACCGCTGGCGCCGGGGGGCGTTCTCTGGGGCCTCCCGTCCGCTGGGCGCGTCGCTCCAAACGACCGCGCTGTCCGCCGTGTAGACTACCCGCACGGCGATGGGGGAGAGGGTGATCTCGTCGATGGTGAAGTTCAATCCGTCCTGGGAGAAGGTTTCCCCGCCGCCCAGGCGGACGGAGCAGTCCTCGTAGTCCACCTCAAAGCGGAGCTTCCACTTGCCGGGATAGAGGAGCTCGGCCTGTTCCGTCTCCGCGTTCCAGTATTGCAGGTCCTCAAAACTCGCGTTGGCGGTTCCTTTGGTCATGGCCACGTTGGAGCTGGCAGTCTCCACCAGCTGGATTTGGTTGTCCTCCGGGTCCTCGTCCACAAACCAGGACCCGCCGTGGGCACCGCCCTTGACCCAGCTGGCCCCGCCGTAACCGCCCATCATCAGATAGGTCTCGTCCAGGCCCTTGCCCTCCGGCAAAAACCGCTCCCCGTCGTCCCGGGTGAGGGTGTAGACAATGACGGCGTTGTATTGGTCGCCCATGATGGCTTCCGCCGTGATGGTGATGCCATTGTCCGTGTCGCTGGCCCCGATGGGGCGTCCAATTTTGTCAATGACCTCCGTCTGGGCCACGGCCCCGCCGAAGAGGGGGGCGAAGACCTCCGTGGGGTTGGGCAGAATCCCCGCCGCGCTGGACCCCACCACCAGCACGGCGGCCATGGCGGCGGCAATCAGGGCCGTGCGGAACACGGGGCGGCGGCGTTTTGCCGGGGTCCGGGCGGCGGAGGCGGCGGCCTCCGCCAGGGCTTTCTTCTGAATCTCCGTAAAGCGCAATTCGCTCATCTCCTTTTTGTAATCAAACAGATCGCTCATAGTCCATACCTCCTAAGATATCCTTGAGCCTTGCCCGGCCCCGGGCCAGGCGGGTGTGAACCGTGGCGGTGGGCACGCCGAGAATTTTCCCGATCTCCGCCGCCTGGTAGCCTTCGTAGTAAAAGAGGTAGATTGCCGTGCGGTAGTGGGCGGGCAGCTCGTTCACCGCCGCCAGCACGGAGCCGTCCCCCGCCTCCGGGGCGGGGACCTCCAGCACGGTTTCCAGGCCGCAGGTCCGCTTCCGCCAGGGGCTTTTCAAAAGGTCCTTGCAGGCGTTGGCCGCCATGCGCAGGACATAGGCCCGCTCATGCTCGGCGCTGTCGAATTCCCGGGGCTCCGTCAGGAGCTTGACGAAAACCGTCTGGCAGACGTCCTGTGCGTCGTAGGTGTTTTTTAAATAAGTGTAGCTGAGGCGGAGAATCGCGTCGGCGTAGGCGTTTGCCAGCCGCTCCGCCTGGTGGTTTATGTTCATGGTATCAACTCCTTTGGAGCGCTCTCGTTATGGATACGATTTAGCGGGGCGGAAACTTTCAGTCCTGGGAAAAATTTTTTGTCGTCTCGTATCGCTGCGTTTGCCAGGGAACCAATGCGCCGGCCCGGCTTGCGCTCTTGAAAAAAAGCCGCCCCAAACGGGGCGGCTTTCGAAATGGCTCAACGCTCTATGTAGGAAAAGGACCCCACGAACCGCGCCGGCGCGCCGGGGACGTAGCGGCTGCCCTCAAACTGATAGTCGTAGACGGCAATCACGGCGTTATAGGGCTGGTCGAAGCCCTTGGAGTAAACCTCCGTCAGGGCGGCGCACAGCTCCTCGCCCAGGGGCGCCGCCACCACGGCCGGGTCCTGGGAGGGGGCGCCGTTAAATTCGTAATCGAATACGTCCGGCTCAAAGGGCCAGAGGTCGCCGTTGAAAAAGTCCTGGGTGAAGGAGGGGACCTTCTCGCCGTTCTCGTTCTGCATGAAACGGTTCTCGGCGTAGGCCGCCAGGGCTTCCCTGCTCTCAAAGCTGCCAAGCCAGATGGAAACAATGCCGGATTCTTCCATGGTGATTCTCCTTTGTCGTGATTTGGTGAAGCGGGGGTCAGCGCAAAACGGAATTGCTGAGGATATAAAATTCCTCCTGACAGGGGAGGACGCGCTTTTCCATGGGGGGCAGGCCCTCGTCAAAGCGGCGGCCTCCTGGTCGAAGCGCATGACGGGGCTGTCCCGGCAGACCCGGGGGCCGCCGTATCGGGAATGGGCCGCCGCCCCTGTGCGCCGGGCGGGGACGCGGTAGAATGGAGACGCCGCCCGCCGGTGCTGTTGCTAATACTATACCAAAGGTTGAGCGGATTGTCTACAAAAATTGGGCGGTTTTTCGCCGAGTTTGCCCGCCGGAAGACGGGAGGGGCCCCCGCAGGCGGGAAGCCCCCCGGAAAACACCCGTCGGAGACGGGTCACGCCTTTAGGATCTCCCCGCCGTAGGGGGCCATCTCCAGGCGGATGAAGAAGCCCTGGTCATGGGAGCAGACGGGGCAGGACTTGGGGGCCTGGAGGCCCTCCTGAATGTGGCCGCAGTTCAGGCAGAGCCAGCCGCACTTGGCGTCGGAGACGAAGAGCTTGCCGGATTCCATAAGCTCCGCGAAGTGGGCGAAGCGGTTGCCGTGGGCCTTCTCGATTTTGGAAATCTGCTCGAAGGAGGAGGCCACCTGGGGGAAGCCCTCCTGCCGGGCGGTCTGGGCGAAGCTGGGGTAGACGGGGTCGAACTCCTCGAACTCGTTGTGCTGGGCCATGCGGAGGAGCTGGGCCACGTCGTTGGTCAGGTCCACGGGGTAGCCGCCGTCGATATGGACGGTCTCCCCGGCCACCTCCTTCATGTGGTTGTAGAAGATTTCGGCGTGCTCCTTCTCCTGGTTGGCGGTGAAGGTGAAAATGGCCTCCAGGACGTGGAGCTGCTGCTGTTTGCACAGGCCCGCGGCAAAGGTATAGCGGTTCCGGGCCTGGCTCTCCCCGGCAAAGGCGCGCATGAGGTTTTTGAGCGTCTCGCTCTCTTTTAAGTTTTTGGACATGAAAATACTGCCTCCCTACTTTTAAAGTATGGAGGCAGTATTTCCCATATTCAGGGGATTATACGCTTAACAGAGCTTCGCCCCGGCGGGGATGGCGTCGTCCACCATGAGGAGGTGGAGCACCTCCTCCCCCTTTTCCTTGTGGACGGCGGAGATGAGCATCCCGCTGCTCTCCTGGCCCATCATCTTCCGGGGAGGCAGGTTCACAATCGCCACCAGGGTCTTGCCCACCAGCTCCTCCGGCTCATACCACTTGTGAATCCCGGAGAGAATCTGCCGGTCCACGCCGGTGCCGTCGTCCAGGGTGAACTTCAAGAGCTTCTCGCTCTTTTTCACCGCCTCGCAGGCCTTTACCTTCACTGCCCGGAAGTCCGACTTGCAGAAGGTGTCGAAGTCCACCTTCTCCGCCAGCTGGGGCTCCAGCTCCACGCCGGACTCCGCCTGTTTCGCCGCCTCCACGGCGGCCTCCAGCTCCTGGAGCGCCTTGTCCATGTCCACCCGGGGGAAGAGGTTCTCCCCCTTGGAGACCGCGGCGGTCTCCGGCAATCCGCCCCATTTGGCGGCGGAGTCCCAGGTCCGGGCGGAAGCGTCCGCGCCAATCTGGGCGAAGAGCCTGTCCATGCTCTCCGGCATGAAGGGAGTCAGCAAAATGCCGCAGATGCGGGCCGCCTCCAGCAGATTATACAGCACATGGGCCAGCCGGGGGCCGTTGGCCTCCATGTCCTTCGCCAGGGTCCAGGGGGTGTTCTCGTCAATATATTTGTTTGCCCGCTGGATGACCTTGAAGATTTCCTCCAGGGCCTTGTGGGGGGCGAAGCGGTCCATCTCGGCGGCGTAGCGCTCCCGCAGGCCCCCGGCCAGGTCCTTCAGCTCCGTGTCAAAGGAGACCGCTTCCGCCCAGGTCCCGCAGAGCGCGGGCAGGGTCCCGCCGAAGTATTTGCCCACCATGGCGGTGGTGCGGCTGACCAGGTTGCCCAGGTCGTTGGCAAGGTCCGTGTTGATGGTCTGGATCAAAAGCTCGTTGGAGAAGTTGCCGTCGGAGCCGAAGGGGAAGGTGCGCATCAGGAAGAAGCGCAGGGCGTCCACGCCGAACTGCTCCGCCAGGATATAGGGGTCCACCACGTTGCCCTTGGACTTGGACATTTTGCCGCCGTCCAGAAGGAGCCAGCCGTGGCCGAAGCATTTCTTAGGCACCGGCTCGCCCAGGCTCATGAGCATGGCGGGCCAGATGATGGAGTGGAAGCGGACGATCTCCTTGCCCACGATGTTCACGCCGGGCCACCAGCCCTTTTCGTAATCGCTGTAGCGGTCGTTGCCGTAGCCCAGGGCGGTGATATAGTTGGAGAGGGCGTCGATCCAGACATAGACCACATGGCCGGGGTCGAAGTCCACGGGCACGCCCCAGCTGAAGCTGGTCCGGGAGACGCACAGGTCCTCAAGACCCGGGTCAATGAAGTTGCGCACCATTTCGTGGACCCGGGAGGGGGGCTCCAGGAAGTCCGTGTTTTCCAGCAGGTCCCGGATTTTGTCCGCGTACTTGCTCAGGCGGAAGAAATAGGCCTCCTCCTCCGCGTCCTTGACGGGGCGGCCGCAGTCGGGGCAGCAGCCGTCCTTAAGCTGGCTCTCCGTCCAGAAGGCCTCGCAGGGGGTGCAGTATTTGCCCTTGTAGGTCCCCTTGTAGATGTCGCCGTTGTCGTGTATTTTGCGGAAG
Source organism: uncultured Oscillibacter sp. (assembly GCF_950073225.1). Taxonomy (NCBI): domain Bacteria; kingdom Bacillati; phylum Bacillota; class Clostridia; order Eubacteriales; family Oscillospiraceae; genus Oscillibacter; species uncultured Oscillibacter sp. The sequence continues at coordinate 15,005 of NZ_CATMPS010000018.1, read as the reverse complement.
ATATATTGAATGGATTTCACATGGTAATCGTCCGTGGTGCGGATGAAGCGGTCGTTGGAGATGTTCATCAGCTTCCACAGATCCCGCACGCCCCGGGGACCGTCCACAATGCGGTCCACAAATTCCTGGGGGGTGATGCCGGCCTCCTTGGCCTTTTCCTCGATTTTCTGTCCGTGCTCGTCGGTGCCGGTGAGGAACATGACGTCCTCGCCAAGCAGGCGGTGGTAGCGGGCCAGGGTGTCCGTGGCCACGGTGCAGTAGGTGTGGCCGATGTGAAGCTTGTCCGAGGGGTAGTAAATGGGCGTGGTGATATAGAATTTTTTCTTTTCCATGCTCTTTCTCCTTTAAAGCGGCGGCCCCGAATGGAAGGGACGCCGGTAGTGACGGGCTCAATTGGTCTATTATACTGACTTTTCCGGAAAATTACAAGCGGCATTCACCGTTCCGGGCCGGAAATTTCGGGCCCCTCCCGGTCCGCCAGGCTTCCGCGGCGCTTCCACCGGCCGGAGAAGTACCAGACCAGGGACAGGGCCAGACCCACGGCCCAGCCCACGGCGCAGCCGTAATACATATAGTCCGGCCCATAGCGCTCCGCCAGATAGTACACCGCCGGAACCCGCACCAGAATCAATGACAAAATTACGTCCACCATGGGAAACACGCTGTCCCCCGCGCCCCGCATGGCGTTGTTCAGGCAGAACATGACGGCGAACATAAAGTAGAAGGGCATGATGCACTGGAGGTACACGGCCCCGGCGTGAATCACCGCCGGCGTGGGGGAGAAGAAGGCCACCAAGGGCTCCCTGAGGGGCAGGAGAACCGCCGTCATCAAAAGGGCCCAGGCGGCGGAGAGGGCAACGGCGACCCGGATGCCCCGCCGGGCCCGGTCCGGCTTCCTGGCGCCGGTGTTCTGGCCCACGAAGGAGATGACGGCGCTGGACAGGCTCTGAATGGGCAGGAAGGCCAGCTGGTCCAGCCGGAAGCCCACGTTGTACCCGGCGGTGAACTCCTTGCCGTAGGAGTTGATCTTCCCCATCACCACCATGGCCCCCAGGGCGACCAGGGACATCTGGATTCCCGCCGGAAGGCCGATGCCCATGATCTGCCGGAAGAGGGCCCGGTCGAACCGCCGGGGCAGGAGGCGGAGGGAGATCTCCGGGTAGCGGCGGCTGATATAGAACACGCCGAAAAGCCAGGAGAAGGCCTGGGCGAGGATCGTGCCCAGGGCCACGCCGAAAACCCCCAGGCCGAAGGCCAGCACCAGCGCCAGGTCCAGGAGGATGTTCATCACCGAGGCCACCGCCAGGAACAAAAGGGTGCTCCGGCTGTTCCCCAGGCCCCCCAAAATCCCGGCGTTGAGGTTGTAGCCGATGCTGCCGGCGAGCCCGGCGCAGACCACCATTAAATAGAGGTACGCCTCGCCATAGGCGGTATCCTCCACCTGGAGCAGGCGGAGGATGGGCCCCACCGCCAGCAGGGCCAGGGCCGTCAGGGGGACGATGGAGGTGAGGAAGGCGGCGTAGATGGTGTCCACCGCGTCCCGGACCCGGTCCATTTTCCCCGCGCCGAAGAACTGGGCGATGACCACCGTGCCGCCGCTGGAAAGGCCGATGAACAGGGAGGAGAACATGGTCAAAACCGGGAAGCCCACCCCCACGGCGGCCAGGGCCCCGTCCCCCACATAGCGCCCCACCACCCAGCTGTCCACCATGTTGTAGAGCTGCTGGAGGAGGCTCCCCGCCAAAAGGGGCAGGGCGAAATAGAGGATATGCCCGGCGGGGCTGCCCACGGTCATGTCCCGGAGGCCGTTATGCTGTTTCATTCTTCGCCCTCCCATAAAATTCCCATCGCTCCCAGGGTTTCCCGCACCCGGCAAAAGGCGTCCTCGTCCGGGCAGGAGAGGGTGTGGAGGTGGATGCCGCCGGTGAGGTCCGACAGGGGCCGGGCCCCGGCGCAGCGGGAGAGGAACTGGCCCACGTCGTACCGGCTGGCGAGCTGGAGGGGGCCGGTGAGCTGGCCGTAGACGGGATGCTCCACAATCACGTCCAGCACGGAGCAGCCCTGGTCCACCACGGCGCAGAGCTCCGCCTCCATCCCCGCGGCGTCGTGGCGGCAGGCCACCCGGCGGATCAGGTCCTGGCTGGGCTTTAGAATGACATAGCCCCTGGGGGTGGCGGAGATGTCCGCCCCGGAGGCCCGGAGCAGGGCCACGTCCCCCACCACCGCCTGGCGGCTGACGGAAAAGCGCTCCGCCAGGAACCCCGCGCTGACGGGGCGGCTGGAGTGCCGCAAGTAATCTAAAATGGCCTGACGCCGTTCCCCGGCCCGCATAGCGGTCCCTCCTTGTCCGTAACGTTCCAATTTAAAAGCAGTATACCACAATTTGGGGAAAAAGAAAAGGGCTGGGATTGGCCGCTCTTTCTTTGACGCCCTTTTCGCCGATCCGGCAAAAATTCCCTTGCAAAACCGGAAGACTTCGCCTATACTGTATAATCAGAATGACCATGCGCCTGGCGGGACGAAGGCCGGGGGCAATGGCACATGGAGAGAAGGTGAGAACGAATGTCCCTGGAAGCGATCGAAAAGGTAACGCAGGTGGAAAACGAGGTCCGGGAGCGCCGCGCCGCCGCCGAGGCGGAGGCGAAGCAGCTTGTCGCCGACGCGGAAAAGGAAGGTCAGGCGCTCTTGCAAAGGACCCGCGCCGCCGGGGCGGAGGCCGGCCGGGAGCTTCTGCGCCAGGCGGAGGAGCGGGCCGCTGCCGCGGCGGAAAAGACCGCCCGGGCCGCGGAGGCGGACGCCGCCAAGCTGCGCCAGGCCGCCGAAAAGCGCCTGGAGGCTGCGGCGGAGTTTATTGTCGGAAGGGTTGTGAGCAACTGAGATGGCCATTGTAAAAATGAAAAAGCTCCGCGTCATGGCCATGGCCGCCCAGCGGGACGCCCTCCTGCGGGAGCTTCTGCGCCTGGGCTGTGTGGAGATCAGCGAGCCCGCCGGGAAGCTCTCGGACCCCGCCTGGGCGGCGCTGCTGCGGCGGGACGCCTCCCAGCTGGCGCAGACCAAGAACGAGCAGGGTGAGGCCGGGGCCGCCCTGGCCGCCTTAAAGCGCTACGGAGGGACCAAGGACGGCCTCTTCATCCAGCGCCGGGCGGTGAGCGAGACGGAGTTCCTCAGCGACGAGACCCTGGAAAGCTCCCGGGCCGTCAGCGGGAAGATCAACGGGTACCTGCAAGAGATCTCCCGCCTGCAGGGGGAGGAAAACCGCCTCCTGAGCCGGAAGGCCGGGCTGGAGCCCTGGGTCCCCCTGGACATGCCCCTGGAGCTGGGGGGCACGGAGCACGCGGTATTCCGCCTGGGCGTCTTCCCCGGCGCGGCGGACACCGCCGCCATCCGCGCGGAACTGGCGGACGCGGCGGCGGAGCTCTATGAGATCAGCGCCGACAAGCAGCAGCGCTGCTGCCTCCTCGCCGCCCACCGGGCGGAGGAGGAGAAGGCCCTGGAGATCCTCCGGCCCCACGGGTTCAGCGTCACGGTCTTTCAGGGCGTGACGGGCACGGCGGCCCAGAACGTCCAGGCCCTGGACGGGGCTTTGGCGGAGAACCGGAAGCAGCGGCAGGAGGCCGAGGCCGCCATCGCCGCCCTGGCGCCGGAGCGGGACCGGCTCCGGCTCTACGCCGATCGGCTCAGCGCCGAGGCGGCGGAGGATTTGAACACCGAGCGCCTCCTTACCGACGGGACCATCGTCTTCTTTGAGGGCTGGGCCCCGGCGGAGAACCTGGCGGAGGTCCAGGCCCTTCTGGATGCCAAGGGCTGCGCCTGGGAGGCGGAGGACCCCGCGGAAGAGGACATCCCCGACGTGCCGGTGCGGCTGAAGAACAACTGGTTCACAAAGCCCCTGAACATGGTGACGGAGATGTACTCCCTCCCCGCGTACAACAACGTGGACCCCAACCCCCTCATGGCGCCGTTCTTCATTTTGTTCTACGGCATCATGATGGCGGACATGGGCTACGGCATTTTGATGTTCCTGGCGGGTACGATCGTTTCGAAGAAGTACCGGCCTAAGGGCACCATGGGCCATATGATGGGCCTTTTGCAGCTGTGCGGCGTCTCTACCTTCTTCTGGGGCGCGCTGACCGGCGGCTTCTTCGGAGACTTCCTCACCCAGGTGGTGAAGCTCACCACCGGAGGGGACTTCGCCCTCCCGGCCCTGTTCACGCCGCTGAACGACACGCTGATGATTCTTGTGGGCGCCATGGCCCTGGGAATGGTCCAGATCGTCACCGGCATGGCGGTCAGCTTCATCCGCAAGCTGAAAGCCGGGCAGGTGCTGGACGCCGTTTTCGAGGAGGTCACATGGTGGATCGTCTTCATCGGCATCGGACTGATGGCGGCGGGGGTGACGAACCTGGTGCTCTACGCGGGCCTGGCCCTGATCGTCATCGGGCCCCTGGTCACCGGCCAGGGCTTCGGCAAGATCATGGGCATCTTCGGCTCCCTCTACAACCATGTGACGGGCTACTTCGGCGACATCCTCTCTTACGCCCGTCTCATGGCCCTGATGCTGGCGGGCAGCGTCATTGCCCAGGTGTTCAACACCCTGGGGGCGATTCCCGGCAACATCGTCATTTTCCTTGTGATCTCCCTGGCGGGCAACGCGCTGAACTTTGCGCTGAACCTGCTGGGCTGCTACGTCCACGACCTGCGTCTCCAGTGCCTGGAGTACTTCGGGAAGTTCTATGAGGACGGCGGCAAGCCCTTCCGGCCCCTGGCCATGGAGACCAAATACGTGGACATTACAAAGTAAATTTATTTTAGGAGGAACAACATTATGGTGGATATGGAACTCATTCAGGCGATCGAGCAGAACGCGGCGGCACAATCCTTCCTGGGCGCTTTCGGCGGCCTGGCCCTGGCTCTTCTGGGCGCGGGCCTGGCGGCGGTTCTCCCCGGCATCGGCTCCGCCAAGGGCACCGGCATCGCCGGCGAGGCGGGCACCGGCCTCCTCTGCCAGGACCCCAGCAAGTTCGGTAAGGTCATGATTCTTCAGGTTATCCCCGGCACCCAGGGCCTGTACGGCCTGGTGGTTTGGTTCTTCGCCATCTTCTCCATGGGCCTGCTTGGCGGCGACGCCAGCGGCATGACGGTGGCTCAGGGCCTCCAGTACTTCTGCGCGTGCCTTCCCATGGCTCTCGGCGGCCTGTTCTCCGCCATCGCCCAGGGCCGCGTGGCCGCCGGCTCCATCAACATCCTGGCCAAGAAGCCCGACGACTGGTCCAAGGGCATGGTGCTCTGCATCACCGTGGAGTTCTACGCCATCTTGTCTCTGCTGGCTTCCATGCTGATGATCATCAACATTTCTTGATCGCCCCGCGGAAAGGGGATTGAACCATGAACGGAATTGAAAGAATCACCCAGCGCATCGGCGCCGAGGCCCAGGCGGAGATCGACCGCGTTCTGGGCGAGGCCCGGGCCGAGGCGGAGAAGATCGCCGCCAGGTACAAGGCCCAGGCGGACGCCGAGGCGGCGGACCTGGACGCCAAGAACAAAAAGGCCGCCGCGGAGCGGGAAGAGCGCCTGGCCGGCACCGCCCAGATGGAGGCCCGAAAGGCCGCCCTGGCCGCCAAGCAGGAGATGGTGGAAAAGGCCTATGGCCTGGCCCTCCAAAAGCTCTGCTCCCTGCCCGAGGAGAAGTATACCGCCGTGCTGGCGGAGCTGCTGGTTCAGGCGTCCTCCACCGGCAAGGAGGAGGTCATCTTCTCCGACAAGGACCGCCGCAAGGTGGGCAAGGCCGCCGTGGAAAAGGCCAACAAGGACGGGGGCAAAAAGCTGACCCTCTCCGGGGAGACCCGTTCCATTCAGGGCGGCTTCATCCTCCGCTCCGAGAACGTGGAGGTCAACTGCGCGTTCGACACCCTGGTGCGCCTGCAGAAGGCGGAGACCGCGGGAGAAGTGGTGAAGAAGCTGTTCTCATAATGAAGGAGGAAGTGTCTTGGCGAAAAAAATCAAAGACACCGATTACCTGGCGATCTCGGCCCGCATCAAGGCCATGGAGACCGGGCTCCTGACACGGGAACGGATGGAACAGGTCCTGGACGCCCGCACGGACGAGGAAGCCGTCAAGCTCCTCCAGGAGTGCGGATATCCTGAACTGGACGCACGTAACCCCGAGGCCATGGACGCCGCCCTCTCGGCGGCACGGGAGGCCACCCTCTCCGACGTGCTGGACGGCGCGCCGGACCCCAGGTATATCGACATTTTCAAGCTGAAATACGACTATCACAACATCAAGGCCGTGCTGAAAGCCGCGGCGATGAACGTAAGCCCCGACTCCATGCTGATGGATATGGGCCGCGTCGGCGCGGCGGAGCTGAAGGAGGCCGTCCAGGCCGGACGGCTGGACGAACTGCCGGAGGGCCTGGCCGCCGCAGCGGCGGAGGCCAAGGACGTGCTGGATTCCACCCGGGACCCCCAGCTTTCCGACATCGTGCTGGACCGCTGGTGCTACCAGGAGATGGCGCGGGTGGCGGAGGAGACGGGCAGCGCCTTTTTGGCGGGCTACGTGAAGATCCAGATCGACGCGGCGAACCTGCGGAGCCTGGTCCGCACCTTGCGGATGGGCAAGAGCGGGGATTTCCTGAAAACCGTGCTTTTGGAGGGCGGCGGCGTCGGCGCGGACGCCGTGGCCGCCGCGGGGAACTCCGGTTCCCTCCAGGAGCTCTACGGCCCCACGCCCCTCCAGGCGGCGGCGGAGGCGGGAGCGGAGGCCCTTCGGGGCGGGCCGCTGACGGCCTTCGAAAAGCTCTGTGACGACGCGGTGGGGGAGTACCTGGCCGGGGCGCAGTTCGTGCCCTTCGGCGAGGCCCCGCTGCTGGGGTATCTGGCGGCCCGGGAGACGGAGTATACCAACATCCGCATCCTGCTGATGGGCCGCGGGGCGGGCCTGCCCGCCGAGGTCATCCGTTCCCGGCTGCGGAACGGGTATGTGTAAGGCGGTGAGGTGACAATATGGCTATGACCTATCAGATTGCCGCCGTAGGCGATTGGGAGTCCGTTATGGGCTTCCGGGCCCTGGGGCTGGACACCTACCCCGTCGCGGACGCGGCGCAGGCCAGGGAGAAAATCAAGGAGCTGGCCAAGGGGAACTGCGCCGTGATTTACCTCACGGAGCAGCTGGCGAAGGATATGGAGGACGTGATTTCCCGCTACAAGGACGAAATCCGCCCGGCCATCATCCTCATCCCCGGCCGCCAGGGGTCCCTGGGCATCGGCAAGAATAACATTCAAAGAGCGATTGAGCGCGCGGTCGGCGCGGACATCCTGTAGCCTCTTAAAGAGGGGACTTCGTCCCCCCTTTAAATTCCCCCCACCAGTCTGCGGACTGGTGAGCGCGCCCAAGGCGCGCGAGTCGAGGAATTTTTGTGACGCGCATGTCGTCGCAAAAATGATTCAATTTCCCGCAAATCTATCCTGAAAGAAGGTTTTAGAGTTTGAGCGGCAAAGTTGTTAAAGTTTCCGGGCCGCTGGTGGTCGCCACGGGCCTGTCCAACGCCAACATGAGCGACGTGGTCCGCGTCGGCCCCCAGCGCCTGATCGGCGAGATCCTGACCATGAAGGGCGACGCCGCCTCCATCCAGGTCTATGAGGAAACCTCCGGCCTGGGCCCCGGCGCCGTCGTCGAAACCACCGGCGCGCCCATGAGCGTGGAGCTGGGCCCCGGCATGATCGAGGGCATCTATGACGGCATCCAGCGCCCGCTGGAGAAAATCATGGAGAAGGTCCACGGCAACAATATCACCCGCGGCGTGGAGGTCTCCCCCCTGGACCACGAAAAAAAGTGGGACTTCACCGCCACGGTGAAAGCCGGGGACAAGGTGATTGGCGGCGACGTCATCGGCACCGTCCCCGAGACGGCCGTGGTGCTCCACAAAATCATGGTGCCCCCCAACCTGAAAGGCACCATCAAGTCCGTCCAGAGCGGCAGCTACAAGGTCACGGACACCGTGGCCACCCTCACCACCGAGGACGGCAAAGACGTGCCCTTGACCATGGTCCAGAAGTGGCCCGTGCGTGTGGGCCGTCCCTATGAGAAGAAATACTCCCCCGAGCGTCCCCTGTGCTCCGGCCAGCGGATCATCGACACCATGTTCCCCATCGCCAAGGGCGGCACCGCCGCCGTTCCCGGCCCCTTCGGCTCCGGCAAGACCGTGGTCCAGCACCAGCTGGCCAAGTGGTCCGACGTGGACATCGTGGTCTACATCGGCTGCGGCGAGCGGGGCAACGAGATGACCGACGTTCTGCGGGAGTTCCCCGAGCTGAAGGACCCCCGCACCGGCGAGTCCCTGATGAAGCGGACGGTGCTGATTGCCAACACCTCCGATATGCCCGTGGCGGCCCGTGAGGCTTCCGTCTACACCGGCATCACCATCGCGGAGTACTTCCGGGACATGGGCTATGACGTGGCCGTCATCGCCGACTCCACCTCCCGCTGGGCCGAGGCCCTCCGCGAGATGTCCGGCCGCCTGGAGGAGATGCCCGGCGAAGAGGGCTACCCCGCCTACCTCTCCTCCCGCCTGGCCCAGTTCTACGAGCGGGCGGGCAGCGTGGAGTGCATCGGCTCCGACGAGCGCCGGGGCAGCCTGACCGCCGTGGGCGCCGTGTCGCCTCCGGGCGGCGACCTCTCCGAGCCCGTGTCCCAGGCCACCATGCGCATTGTCAAGGTCTTCTGGGCCCTGGACGCGTCCCTGGCCTATAAGCGCCACTTCCCCGCCATCAACTGGCTGAACTCCTATTCCCTGTATCTGGACACCCTCAAGCCCTGGTTCGACGAGAACTTCGGCGAGGACTTCATGAAGGACCGGAGCAAGGCCATGAGCATCCTCCAGCAGGAGGCCAGCCTGAACGAAATCGTCCAGCTCGTCGGTAAGGACGCCCTGTCCCCCGCCGACCAGCTGACCCTGGAGGTGGCCCGGATGGTCCGGGAGGACTTCCTCCAGCAAAACGCCTTCACCGACATCGACGGCTATTCCAGCTATGACCGCCAGGGCAAGCTCCTGGCGCTGATCCTCCGCTATGAGGCTCTGTGCCGGGACGCCATCGCCAAGGGGGCGGACGTGATGAAGCTCTTTGACATTCCCGTCCGGGAGAAGATCGGCCGGGCCAAGAGCGTCCCCGCCGGCGAGTATGTCAAGGTCTATGAGGAAATCGGGACCGAGATGGAGGCGCAGATCGCCGAGATCGCCGCCCAGGGAGGTGACCAGTAATGATTCGTGAATACAAAACCGTAGAGGAAATCGTCAGCCCGCTGATGATGGTCCGCATGGTGGAGAACGTCACCTACAACGAGCTGGTGGAGGTGGAGCTCCACGACGGCACCACCCGCCGGGGCCAGGTGCTGGAGGTCAACGGCGACACCGCCGTGGTCCAGCTCTTCGAGTCCGCCGCCGGCATCAACATGGCCGACGCCAAGGTCCGCTTCCTGGGCCATCCCCTCCAGCTGGGCGTGTCCGGCGACATGCTGGGCCGGGTCTTCAACGGCATGGGCCGCCCCATTGACGGCGGACCCGACATCCTGCCGGAGGAGTACCGGGACATCGACGGCCTGCCCATGAACCCCGCCGCCCGGGACTACCCCAACGAGTTCATCCAGACCGGCGTGTCTACCATCGACGGCCTGAATACCCTGGTCCGCGGGCAGAAGCTGCCCATCTTCTCCGGCTCCGGCCTGCCCCACGCCAACCTGGCGGCGCAGATCGCCCGGCAGGCCAAGGTGCTGGGAGACGAGAGCGCCAACTTCGCCGTGGTCTTTGCCGCCATCGGCATCACCTTCGAGGAGTCGGAGTTCTTCGTCAACGAGTTCAAGCGCACCGGCGCCATTGACCGTACCGTGCTGTTCTCCAACCTGGCCAACGACCCGGCGGTCGAGCGTATCGCCACGCCCCGTATGGCGCTGACCGCCGCGGAGTACCTGGCCTTTGAGAAAGACATGCACGTCCTGGTCATCATGACCGACATCACCAACTACGCCGAGGCCCTCCGCGAGGTCTCCGCCGCCAAGAAGGAGGTCCCGGGCCGCCGCGGCTTCCCCGGCTACCTCTATACGAACCTGGCGACGCTGTACGAGCGGGCCGGCCGCCAGCTGGGCAAGAAGGGCTCCATTACCCTGATTCCCATTCTGACCATGCCCGAGGACGACAAGACCCACCCCATCCCCGACCTGACGGGCTATATCACCGAGGGCCAGATCATCCTCGCCCGGTCCCTGTACCGCCAGGGCATCCATCCCCCCGTGGACGTGCTGCCCAGCCTGTCCCGTCTGAAGGACAAGGGCGTGGGCAAGGGCAAGACCCGGGAGGACCATGCCGACACCATGAACCAGCTCTTCGCGGCCTACTCCACCGGCAAGGACAACAAGGAATTGATGTCCATCCTGGGCGAGGCGGCCCTGACTCCCACGGACCTGCTGTACGCCAAGTTCGCCGACGAGTTCGAGCGGCGCTACGTGAACCAGGGCTATGAGGAGAACCGGTCCATTGAGGAGACGCTAAACCTGGGCTGGGAGCTCCTCAGCATCCTGCCCAAGGCGGAGCTGAAGCGCATCAAGCCGGAGCTGATCGAGAGGTACTGGCCGAAAAAAGACGAGCAGTAAGGAGGGGTGAGCCATGGCGAATATCACGGTAAGCCCCACCCGGATGGAGCTCACCCGCCTGAAGGGCAAGCTGCGCACCGCCCAGCGGGGCCACAAGCTGCTGAAAGACAAGCGGGATGAGCTGATGAAGCAGTTCCTGGAGACGGTCCGGGAGGTCCGGGCCCTCCGGGCCGAGGTGGAGGAGGAGCTGATGAGGGTCCACGGGGCCTTCACGGTGGCCTCCGCCCTGATGAGCTCCGAGGCTATGGAGCAGGCCCTGCTGTACCCGAAGCAGAGCGTGGTCCTGACCCAGACCACCCAGAATATCATGTCCGTCAACGTGCCGGTGTACGACTTCCAGACCCAGACCCGGTCGGACTCCGACATCTATCCCTACGGCTTCGCGGCCACGTCCGGCGAGCTGGACACGGCGGTGGATGCGCTGGGGAAGGTGTTCCGCAAGCTCTTGAAGCTGGCGGAGATTGAGAAGTCCGCCCAGCTGATGGCGGAGGAAATCGAAAAGACCCGGCGGCGGGTCAACGCACTGGAGTATGTGATGATTCCCAATACCCAGGAGGCGATCCGGTATATCAACATGAAGCTGGATGAAAACGACCGCGCGACCACCATCCGGCTTATGAAGGTGAAGGACATGATTTTGAAGGAATCCCTGGAAGAGAAGCGGGCGGAAACCGCTAGAGCCATAAGGACTTTCGGGGATTCGAGTGAGGCACCGTCAGAGGTTTAAGGGGTAGCTGTACCGCTTATTTACCGCTTCTAGGATGGGCCTAAAAAGTGAAAGATGGTACTGCTTGGGAGGAATCCCGGGCAGTACCATCTTTTATCATATATATGCACATAGCAAAAGGGCACCCTCAAAGAGGGTGCCGCCTTCATTTACGCTATCATTCAATATGAATGTAGCAACTATTTATATATATCATTATACGCAAAATGAAGAAAAAGTCAACAAGAAATAAAAAACTTTTTTCTTCATTTTTTTATAGCATCTATGTCAGCTTGAGAAAGAGCTTTTCTTATATCTGCGATTTGGGTTAAACTACTATGTGGCATATGACTTGTATCATATATTAACTCAATTTCTACGCCCTCGTTTTTTGCTACCTGTATTGCAGGAATAAAGTCGCTATCACCAGTAATAAGTATAGCTTTCTCAATACGTTGCTTTGCAGACAACAAAACCAAATCGCAACCAAGCAAAATGTCTACTCGTTTTTGCTGAAAAATTGGAGAACCGTCCACCTTTCGTCCTCGGTATTCTAATTTTCCCAATTTAACCTCATAACGATCAAGACGCTCTAAAGAGTTAATAAATCTTTGCATATTATTATATCTGTTGTTTTCACCGCTTGTAGGTGTGGCACTTTTATACGGCATACAATTATAATAATATGTTCTTAAAAGCGGGTCTCCATTCGCAAGGTGAGAACTGAGTTTGGAAAAGTCAATTTGTGGAGATGCAAAGCTTTCTTTTAATACTTTTGAAAGATATGCGCCATCAATGAAAATAGCAATTTTACCCATGCTAAAACCTCCTTTTCTGACATTATAATACTTTCTATACTCAATGTCTATAATAATTTTAATAGTACTGCACTTGGGAGAAATTCCGGGCAGCATCTCCGTTTTATGCCTGTTTCAGGTGTTTTAACTTTTATTGGGACGTATTTTGTTGCTCTGAAATGAAGATTTTTATAAAAATGAGACGTACCGAAAGATTGCGCCGAAAACAGAAACGGAGCTTTCGAGACACTTCCAGAGTGAGAGAAGGGAGAGGGTTTGGGACGCTCTGAAAGGTATAGCTTTCCGGGCGCACCACTTTCGGGACAGTTTCGGTGTTTGGTTTCATTTGAAAATCTAGTTGAGAGGAGCAAGTACAATGAAAGTCGGATATGTGAGGATATCGACCAAGGAGCAGAACACGGCAAGACAGGATTTGCTCATGCAGGAATTAGGGGTTGAACGGGTATTCACGGATAAGGTCAGCGGAAAGAATCAGGAAAGGCCAGAACTGCGCAAGATGATGGATTTTGTGCGGGAGGGTGACAGTCTGACCGTAGAGAGTATTTCACGCTTTGCGAGAAACACCCGTGACTTGCTTGACCTAACCGCAACACTGGACGCAAAAGGTGTGCAGTTCATAAGCAGGAAAGAAAACATTGATACCAGCACAGCGGCCGGAAAATTCATGCTGGCGGTCTTTGGCGCTTTGGCTGAACTCGAACGGGATAACATATTGGAACGTCAAGCCGAGGGAATCGCCATAGCCAAGGCAGAGGGCCGCATGACTGGCAGACCCAAGAAAGCGGTTGATACTTTCGAGGGTGTTTATCTCAACGTGAAGGAGGGGAGGCTGTCAGCCAGCGCAGGAGCGAAACAGTTGGGAATTTCACGCTCGACATGGTATCGAAAAGTGCGTGAATATGAGGATGACCCGTTTGTTGATTTGTAAGGAAACATAATGGAAAAAAAGCTGGTAGCAGTACAGCTACCAGCTTTTTTTCCTTTCTGGATCCTTTGTGATGAAAAAGTAAGGAAGGCAGATTTGCTCTCGACAATCAAAAAAATGTCAGATACATGGGGCTTTTTTGATGGTATACACGGTGAAATTTTTAGGGAAGCATTGGGGTCAAAACGACATGGTTTTCTAAAAGTGAAAAATTTTGTAGGTTGCTGGTGCGTGGATAAGCAAAGGTAACATAGAGGTTAAAAAAATATCTTTAGATACTGGAATGACCTGTGTCCCCAAATGGCAAAGGTAAGCGAAAGCCTGCAATTCGACGTAAAACGTATAATAAATTGCTAACAAGTGGTCTTATGATATGAGTGGGGGCAACAGTAGGCCACCGTTTAGGAAAGATATATGGAAACTTAGCTATGGATATTTTAACTCCCAGGGAACTTTAATTGGAATAGAGGGCTTGACGAAAAGTAGGCCCTGCGGTAGAATAAAAAATACAAGAATAACGATTGCAGGCACCTGGGGGAGGGAATAGGCCCCCTCCCCCAGGCTGTACGGGTATCTACGCTACCCAGCACAGCAGACTTACATCTGCACCAGCTTCATTATACCTGTCTGAAACAGATTTAGCAATAGGGCAGGCAAAATAGCTGTGTTTGCTTTGATGAAAAATCAGGCAGTGTGATGGGTTTACACAAATCCGTTGCACTGCTTTTGTTGTTCTTGGCAGGGAAAGCATAGACTGTCCCTGACTGCCAGTCCGGGCGGTTTATGCAGAACCTGTTAAGAATACAGTTTGGAGGAAAGGAACATGAAAACAAGATCTTTAGCAGTTGCTCTTTCCCTTGCGCTTATGCTAGGGATGGCGGGTTGCGGGGGACAGCAGGCCCAACAGGAGCTACAGGAGCCGGACCAGGGGAAAGTTCAACAGAGCGAACCTGCTAGTACTACACCTCAATTTGAATCCATGGAGGTAAAAAATGAAAACGACACTGCCATGCCTTTAGCGGACTTGGAGGACATAGAGCCAGAAGAAGCGGACGGGGCTGGTATATTTGAAGGCTCTGGGAGTGTCGAAGTTGAGCTATTTACCGAGGTCAACGAGACAGTCTATGCAACAGGCACTGTTAATATCAGGGCGAGTTATGCGGCAGACAGTGACAAGCTGGGAAGTTTATCGGTAGGTCAGTCGGTAACACGCACAGGTACTAGCATAGCAGGCACCGAAGCGGAAGGTTGGAGCCGGGTAGAACTAAGTGATGGAACCACGGCATATATAAGCAATAAATATTTATCCACAACGAAGCCAGTGGCACAGCAACCAACAAGCAAGCCCAGCGGAGGCCAACAGCAACAACAGCAAACCCAACAGCAACAAACCCAACAGCAAACACCCCAGCCTAGTAGTGGTGGTGGAGACAGTGACACTGAGCTAGCAGCTAGGAAGGAAGCCTTCATAAATGGTATGGAGCAAATGTTTACAGAGCATGGTTACAATGCAGACGGATGTGATCACGAATGGACACAAGAGGAAAAAGAGGCACTAATAAAGGCTGTTCAAATAGAAGGCGGCTAACAAACTTGAATAAAGTGGGTGCATGGTTTAGTTGGAGAATTAAATGGCGACTAACACATTTAATTAACATAGGAGGCTATTGCTCCGTTGATAATAACAGGGTGTTCCAAACTGGGGCACCCTGTTATTTTATACATTTTTGCAAATCTGTTTATAGAGCACATCTCTCAAATAAAATTACATTTATTTGAAAGGTGGAAGATAAGGTAGAATAAGTTTCGCAAAAAGAAAAAGAGACATAGTTTGCAGAGCTCTGGTAGAATGAAGTTGCGACACACCATTCTGAAAGGAGACTGCAAACTATGTCCGAGAAGATTGTACAGCTA